>DASUPX010000263.1:0-2902 GCA_036280905.1 Rubrobacter sp.
GTGACCTCTGGCCCTCCTGAGACGCCGAAGGAGACGCAGGTGCCTTCTGGGGCCAGCATGGAGAGGGCGTTGCCAAGGACCTCGCCGCCCACGGACTCCAGGATCAGGTGGTACGGTCCGTACTCGCCGGCCGCGGCGCCACCCTCGTCCACGGCCACCTCGTGCGCGCCGGCTTCTCGTGCCAGCTCTTCGTGCTCCGCCCTACGTACGAGGGCAACGACCTGCGCCCCTGACATCCTGGCGAGCTGCAGGGCGAACTGGCCCGCTCCCCCGGACGCGCCCGTGACCAGGACGTCTCTGCCGAGCAGATTCCCACCCATCTCCAGGGTGTACAGGGCGGTCAGGCCAGCCACCGGCAACGTGGCCGCCTCCCCGAACGAGACGCCTTCGGGCAACTCGGCCAGCGCGTTCGTCGGGACGGCGACGCGCTCACCCCATGCCCCGGATGGTAGGAACCCCACGACCCTGGTGCCCTCGGCGGGGCCGCCTGGCGCAGAGCGTTCCACGGTACCGGCCAGGTCCCACCCGGGGCGAAAGCCAGGTTCTGCCGCCTCCGCGCGGCGCACCTCGCCGCGGTTCAAGGAGACCGCCGCAACCCTCACGATCGACTCCGAGGGCCCCGGCTCAGGTTCCCCCACTTCGGCCAGGGAGAGGTTGGCCTTCGATACGGGATCTACCACCACGGCACGCACGATTACCGCCTCCATCCGTTGCTGGTCAAACCGCAGTCTACTACGACCTTCGCTGTATAATCCTGGCATGCAGCCCACCACTACCAGAAACCTTCCGGAGAACGTCGATCTGATGGTTCTCGACGCATCGGGCAAGCTGCGCGAGGATATCAGGTTGGAGGAACTACCCGATTTTCTGGCCGACAGAGACTCGCTGGTCTGGTGCGACATCTTCAGCCTCCAGGGCGGGCAGAACGGGCCTTACGGGCGCATCCTGAGCGAGGTGTTCGGGTTCGACGCGCTTACCATCGAGGACTGCTTTACGAAGAGCCATCTCCCAAAGGTGG
Source organism: Rubrobacter sp. (assembly GCA_036280905.1). Classification (GTDB taxonomy): domain Bacteria; phylum Actinomycetota; class Rubrobacteria; order Rubrobacterales; family Rubrobacteraceae; genus Rubrobacter_D. The sequence goes on from DASUPX010000263.1 coordinate 1,019, forward strand.
ACCTCTACGAGGACTACCTGTTCATGGCGCTGTTCTCGTTTCACCTCTCGGAGAAGACCAGCCGCGTCCAGACCGTCGAGGTGGACATGTACGTCGGGGAGAACTACGTGGTCTGCGTGCACCAGCGTCCTTTGCGGGAGCTAGACCGGGTAAGGCGCAGGCTGCTTGCCGGCAACGAATTCGTCGCCTCCTCCCCAGCCAACGTGGCCCACACCGTCTTCGACGCCGTGGTCGACGAGTACCTGCCGATCATGAACCGGCTCTCGGCCATGGTCGACGGCATAGAGGATGACCTCCTCAGCGAGGGAGAAGAGGCCTCGGATCAGATCCTCGGAACCCTGTTCCACCTCAAGCACGAGCTGACGGCCCTGAGGCGGCTGGCGGTGCCCCTGCGGGACGTGGTTGGCGTGCTCATGCGGCCGACGACAGGGCTCATCCCCGACGAGAGCCGGGCCTACTACGACGACGTTCGGGACCACCTGCTCAGGGTGATAGACATGATCGATACCATGCGCGACTACCTCGCCGGCTCGCTTGATATCTACACCACCCAGCAGACCCAGCGCATCAACCAGAGCATGCAGCGGCTCACGGCGATCTCGCTGATCTTCCTGCCGCTGACGTTCATCACGGGCATCTACGGCATGAACTTCGCGTACATGCCCGAGACGCACCTGCGCCTTGGCTTCTACGCCGTCCTGACCCTCTGCGCCCTGGTCGGTGGCGGGATGCTCTACTACCTGAGGCGCAAGAGGATGCTCTAGCTTCCCGCCAGAACCCTGGACGCCGTCACCGGCGGCGCTTTACAAGCAACTCGCGACCGGCTATACCACCCCATGTGAGCGAGATGCGACCACGGGAGACCAAAGGCAGGGAGGGTGGCCTGCGCCAGAGGCTGCGCGACAGGCCCCGGCTTCGACCCAGGTTCTACGGGTACCTTACGGAGGAAAAGGAGACCCTCAGGCAGGGGTTCGCCGCGCTGTTCCTGTCCTCGACCGGGGAGCTAATCGCCGGCATCGTGCTCGCCGGCATCGCGGGTACCCTCAAGGAGTTGGTCGGACTTGCGGTGCTCATCCCGGCGGCCATCGGGATGCGAGGCGCCATCTTCGGCGCTATGGGGAGCAGGCTCTCGACCTCTATACAGACCGGCCTCTTCGAGCTCAACCTCAGGCGGGGCGTGCTCGCCGAGAACGTGCAGGCCGCCGCCGTGCTCTCGCTCGTCTCTGGGGTGTTCCTGGCCGTCCTGGCCCGGGTATTGTGCGGCATCCTCGGCGTCGAGACGGAGCTCACGGTCGTCGACTACATAGTGATCTCCACGGCCGGCGGGATCCTCGCTGGCGTGCTGCTGCTTGGGATCACGGTCCTGGTAGCCCGATTGTCGGTGGCGCGCGGCTGGGACATGGATAACATAGCAGCCCCCCTGCTGACCGCGGCCGGCGACATACTAACGTTACCCTCCCTCGTGGTTGCCACGTACCTGATAGGGATACCGGTCTTCTCGTCGGCCCTGGGCGCTGCGCTGGTCATCGGGGCGGTGGCGGCCGGCTTTCTCGGCCTCAGGCTCGGGGCCGCGAACCTGAAGCGAATCCTGGCCGAGTCGTTCCCGATTCTGGCCCTCACGGGGACCGTAACCATCCTGGTTGGCGTGGCGCTGCAGGACCGCGAAGAGCAGTTCACCACGCTACTGGCCCTTAGCATCCTCCTGCCCGCCTTCTTGCAAGAGGGTGGGGCGCTGGGCGGGATATTGTCAAGCCGACTCTCGTCCAAGGTCCATCTCGGCCTTATAGAGCCGCGGGGGATACCACAATTTACGGCCTTCAGGGACTTCACCCTCACCTACATCTTCGCCGCCGGCGTCTACGTGTTCATCGGGGCGGCGTCGCA
>DASUPX010000264.1:0-12472 GCA_036280905.1 Rubrobacter sp.
GAGAGCGGTACCGCGGGTATTAACGCAGTCGTAATACTGTTGTTACCGTAGCGTAACCTTGTGGGGGCATAGTAGTATTACGAGTTCGAACGTACGGACCGGGAGACGAGCACGTACCGGGGAGGATCCGTGTCTGAGAGATTTTACGTCGAGGGTAATAGACGCCTGGAGGGCGAGGTCGAGGTTTCGGGGGCGAAGAACGCCGCCCTGAAGTTTGTCGCCGCCGCGCTTCTGGCGCCGGGCAAGACCACGCTGCACCACGTGCCGCGTATCAAGGACATCTACACCATGCTGGCCCTCCTGGACGAGCTTGGCGTGGAGACGAGCTTCTCCGGGAGCACCTTGGAGATAGACGCCTCCACCGTCCACTCCTACACGGCCCCCTACGAGCTGGTGCGCCAGATGCGGGCCAGCCTCGTCGTGCTCGGACCCCTCGTGGCGCGTTTCGGCGAGGCCGAGGTCTCCGCCCCGGGCGGCTGTAACCTGGGCCTTAGAAAATTCAATTTCCACGTGGACGGCCTGCGCTCGCTCGGCGCCGACATCGAGCTAGACCACGGCTTCATCAAGGCGAGCGCCCCCCACGGGCTGCGCGCGGCCGAGGTTACTTTCGAGTACCCAAGCGTCGGGGCGACGGAGAACGTCATGATGGCCGCTGTGCTGGCCGATGGCATTACGATCATCGACAACGGGGCGAGGGAACCGGAGATCACCGCCCTCGCCGGCTTCCTCAACTCCATGGGCGCGAACGTGATGGGCGCCGGTACCGGCCGCATTGTGATAGAGGGCGTCAGAGAGCTCCATCCCACCGACTGGTCCGTGATGCCTGACCGCATCGAAGCGGGCACCTTTCTTATGGCCACGGCGGCGACCGGCGGCGACGTTACCGTCACGAACGCCATCCCCGAACACCTCAAGATGGAGCTGGACAAGCTTCGCGACATGGGCGTGAAGGTGGACGCCGCGCCCGGCTCCCCCGGCATCAGGGTGCGTGTGGACGACCCGGGTGCGCTCTCCGGGGTAGATGTGGCGACCCTCCCGTTTCCCGGCTTCGCGACGGACCTGCAGGCCCAGATGATCGTCTTGCTTACCCGGACCTCCGGCGCGAGCATCATCACGGAGAACGTGTACGAGAACAGGCTCCAGGTTGCCGAGGAACTGAACCGCCTGGGCGCTGCCATAGACCTTTTCGGCGGCCATAGGGCACTCATCCGGGGCCCGCGCCAGCTCTCCGGCAGCATCGTCCAGGCCCCCGATCTTCGTGGCGGCGCCGCGCTCGTCATGGCTGGCCTCGTCGCCGAAGGCACCACCGTAGTTGACGGCGCCAAACACATCCTGCGCGGCTACGAAAACTTCGAAGACAAGCTCTCAACCCTCGGCGCCACCGTCGCCTTCGAGTCGCTAGCACGCTCCGGCTAGCATCGCGCAAGCCGGCTCCGCTCCGCTGCGCCCTACGGACTCGCTTTCAGGAGATCATCCCTGTCCGCAACGGCAGCTTCGACTACCCCCCTGTTCTGAGCATCGAACCTTCAGAGCGGACGGGTGCGGGCCGCAGCGTGACCGGCTGAAAGCGACCGAAGGGAGCGTGCTGAAAGCGAGCCAGGCGAAGCCAGGCGATGCGAGCTGACAAGCGAGGGCGCAAGCCCGAGCGTGCTGACAAGCGGAGGCGAAGCCGTAGCGTGCTATATTGCTCTCGATGTTGTCTCGATAGCGGGGAGTATCCTGGCCGTAGTAGCTAAGAACATGGAGGTATTCGCGCTAACGCGGCAGCTCGTGCGCTACAGATCCTTCACGCCCGGTGCCGCGCAGTCCGCCATTGATTTCATCAACGGCTGGTTCGGGGCCCGCGGGCTGGAGACGACGCGATATTCGGGGGCTGGGCCGCGTGGGGATCTGACGTCTCTCGTTGTGCGGGTGGGGGAGGGGGAACCGAGGATCCTGCTCCACGGCCACGTGGACGTGGTGCCCGGCGACGAGTCGCAGTTCGAGCCGCACGAGGAGGGCGACGAGCTCTACGGGCGCGGCGTCTACGACATGAAGGGCGGCCTGGCCGCCATGATGTATGCCATCGAGGACCTGCAGAACCTGGGGTGCGACGCCACGGTGGAGTTGCTCGTCGTGCCCGACGAGGAGGGCGAGCACGGCGCCAGGACAGGGGCCGAGGTTCTCATCGCCAACGGGCACGTGGGGGACTTCCTGATCACGGGCGAGCCCACGGATTTCCACATCGGCACCCAGGCCAAGGGCGTTCTCGACGTCCGCGTGACGCTGCGTGGCAAGAGCGCCCACGGCTCTCAGCCCTGGCTTGGCAAGAACGCAGCCCTTCTTGCCTACGATCATTTCAGCAGGGTGGTAGAGCTCCCGTTCGCCAAACAGCGCAGCGACCTCTTCCCCTACCCGAGCATCAACCTCGCGCGTATCATCGGGGGCGACGTGCTCAACCGCGTCCCCGACCGTTGCACCTACGACCTCGACATCCGCTACCTTCCCAACCAGGAGCCGGACGAGATCATGCGCCAGATCCGCTCCGTAGATCTTCCCGCCGAGGTGGAGGTCCTGTTCTACCGCGAACCGACCTACGTTACCCGTCGCAACCCCTACGTCAAAGCGCTGCGCGAGGTCTCGGCCCGCCACTTCCGAGGCAACCCCGTCGGCGTGGGCCGCCACGGCGCGAGCGATATCGTCTATTTCCAGCGGGCGGGGATACCGGGTGTGGAGTTCGGGCCGGTCGGCGGCGGACACCACGGTCCCAACGAGTACGTCGTAATATCTTCCCTCGAGACCTACAGGCAGATGCTCGTGCAGTTCGTCCAGATCGTCGGTCGCAACGGCATTGTGGGCTGATGCCCGAAACCAGGATCCGGGAAGCGACCTCACTCTCTCCTGCACCGGGTTAGACCCCACGATCAGAGCTTCTGCCCCTGCTATGGTTTGAGAGAAGCATCGGAGCGAGATCGTGCGCAACCTGCTGTAACCCCGAACTCCTCGATTGATCTGGTGTCGCGCAGCAACCTCATCACGCCCCTCGACTACTGATTCGCCGAAGCGGGGCGGTCGCGGCCCGGAACCGAGAATGCACGAGCGGAGTTACCCTGGCGAACTCCCCATCACGAACCTCCCGATCAACCCGTCGCAGTTGCGACGATGGCTCTGCCGATGCAGAGCGTATTCGAGGGGCAACGACGCTTGTGTCGAGCCCGGGCGGGTGACGTTGGTCCTCCTGCCCTTTCGGTAGCGTTTTATGGCCCGGCCACGGTCGCCGCGGGGGAGGTCGTGGCACGCCTCGGGGGCTCGAAGAGCTCGATGGGGTTGCCGGAAGGATCCTCGAGCAGGACCTGCTTGCCCCCGTTACCGATAACGATGTCGTTGCGGAAGCGCGCCCCGGCATCACGCAGGTGCCCGACCTCGGCGGCAAGGTCTTTGACCTCCAGCTGGATGCGGTTCCAGCCTCCCGGTTCGGGTTTGCGTCCGTCGGTCATGGCCTGCCCAGCACCCCCGGCCCCCGGCGCGTTAACCAGCAGCCGCAGGTCACCCCGCGAGAGGGCCGCGAACCCGGGGGCCGGGTGGAACTCGACGACGAAGCCGAGGTGCCCGGTGTAGAAGGCGATCGCCTCCCCGACATCCTCGACTATGTAACGCACGCTGATCATGGCCACCATAGGTCCTCCTTCTCTTCGTCCTCTCTCGGCTGTTAGCGTGGTTCCTCCACATCTACAGCAGAACTGACACCAACGTTGTTATGACCAACGTTGGTGTTACCAACATAACATAGATCGTGGGCCACAACAACGAATCTGTTATGGTGTCTCCATGGACAGGACGACGGACACCGCGACCCCAGCCCGGTTGAAAGGCATGCCTAGCTGGCTGCTGGGCCGGACGGCGATGCACGCCCACCGGCTTGTGGTGGAGAGGTTGGCTGCGGCCGGGGCCAGGGGCTACCATTACCGCTTGCTCGCGGCCCTGGAGGAGTTCGGCCCGGCCAGCCAGGCGTCGCTTGGTCGGCGCACCGGCATCGACCGGAGCTACGTCGTAGAGGCGGTGAACGAGTTGGCTGACGGGGGACTGGTCGAGCGCGCCCGGGACCCGAACGACCGTCGGCGCAACGTCGTGACGATCACCCAGGCTGGCGTTCGGCAGCTTCTGCGGCTCGATGGGGTGCTGGAGGGCATTCAGGACGAGGTGTTCGCCCCACTTTCGACGGACGAGCGCGAGGAGCTGGCGCGGCTCCTGACCCGCATCCTGGACCGCCACGATCCGGTATAGAGCGTTTTACGCAACAGATGATGGTCGTGTGAGGCCGCGCGACTGAACCCTTGCCCGGTCGACCTCAGGCTGAAGGTGCTAGACGCCGCGTACGGGCCAGAGTTTCGGTTTCCGACACGGGCCGTGCGGTGCGCAAGGAGGGCTGGACGTTCGAGAAAGAACGCCCCCGTTTAGCTGCTAGACCCTGCTTCGCTGAAGGGTTCGGCCTCTCCGCGGGGTTGCGACCCTCCGGCCATGCTCGGTTCCGCTTCGGCCTCGGCCTCTTCCTGGGTGATGGCACCACCTGAGATGGCGACGATGCCGTTCTCGAGGGAGGAGATCTCACCACCCATGCTCGCCCAGACCCCTACCGAGAAGCCCTCGTCCACGGGCTCTCCAAGCTTCTGCTCGTACTCGACTTCGTCTCCCTCTGAAACGAGCGGCGTGGCCGGCTTGAGCAGACCACCACCTAGGGGCAGGTTAACGCCCGAGACCTCTCCGACCAGCGAGGCGATGCCCTCCTCAGGGCACTCCGTCTCTATCCCGGCGAACTCCTTGCCCTGGCTACCGTGGGGGATCAAGAACAGGGAGTTGGTCATCCGCCGCACGTAGGCGTCTTCGCCCGCACCGAGTTCCGCGATCGCCATGTCGTGAAGGTAGGGCCCGCCGTCGAGCACCGTGATGTGGTCCGCGTTATCGACGTCAACGCCGGAGAGCCGGAGCACCTCGGTAACCGAGGCGCCTATGGGAACCTCGAGGACCTGCGTGCGCACCCCTTCACCGTAAACGGTAAAGAACTTGGTGGTGAGCGGCTTGCCGAGGAACAGCGCTCTGTAAACATTGAGCAGGGTCTCCGTGTTGTTTACGACCTTGCCCACGTCCGGCGGCATCCCCGGGCGCCTCGTCCCGTCCGGGTTGTCCACGAACCGGGGTACCCTGGTCTCCGTGGCGTGCTTGACCAGCGTCTTCTCCTCGCCGAGGGCGTACGTGTTCGGCACGTAGCTGATCTCGTAGACGCCTTCGTCCGCGTGCTCGGCGTACTCGGCGAACCAGTCCGTGTCCTTCTCGTGGACGCAGAAAGAGATCCGCTCGAAATCGAAGATCTCCTTCATGGCCTCGAAGACCAGCAGGAACTCCTCGAGATACTCTTTGTGAAGGAGCTTGTCCCCCCAGTACCCGGGTTCGCTCTCCGTGGCGTTGACCAGGAGATGCGGCAAGGGCCTCTTGTACTTGAAGTAGGTGGGGAAACCGCCTCCCCCGGCGCCCACGATGCCGGCCTGGCGCATGATCTCCACGGCGTCGTCTACGCTGAGAGCCTTGACCTCTTCGAGCGTCCGCTTCTGTAGCTCTGCCATGAGCTAGTTGGCCTCGACGCCGGGCGCGGTGTCGGAGTAGTCGAACTCTGCGGCCCGGCTAACGTAATATTGCATGTCCTCGGGCACCTCATCGCCGGGATAGATGGCCTCCACCGGACACTCCGGCATGCACATGGAACAGTCTATGCACTCGGCCGGGTTGATGATGAAATGATCACCCGCGTCGTAGATGCAATCTACCGGACAGGCCTGCACGCAGGCCGTGTTCTTCGTACCGATACAAGCCTCGGTGATGACGTAGGCCACGACCCTCCCTTATCCAGGTGGCAGACGTGTCCAGTCTAGCACGCTACGCCTTCGGCTTCGCAGCACGCCGCCCTCCGGGCGGCTCGTCAGCACACTACGGCCTTCGGCCTCCGTTTGTAAGCACGCTCAGGCTGCCGCCTTCGCTTGTCAGCAACGCTTCGCCCGGCTTCGCCTAGAGCTCGCTTTCGGCTAGTAAGGCTGCGACCTGACCTTGCCGCTTCTGAGTACCGCCGGGAGGGAATATTGCGGTTACCGAGCTTGCCGTGGCGGTCCGAGACGACCGGCTGAAAGCGAGGCGAAGCCGAAGCGTTGCCGACGAGTGAGGCCGAAGGCCGAAACGTGCTGACGAGCCGGCGGAGGCGCTAGCCGAAGCCGGCGTGCTGACCAGCGGAGGCCCGTAGGGCCGAAGCGCGCTGCGGGCGGCGGCTTGCAGCCGCTTGCTACTGTTAGTAGCTTCTTGAAATCCGGGGCTTGCGCGGGTATATTGCGGTTGGATATCGGGTAGAAAGGCTGTTTTGGTTCTAGGTCTGTTGCAGCAAGAAGCATCTTACGGGATGATCTATCTGTACGTGGGTATCTTCATGTTGCTGGTCACGGGTTTCGTGGCGACGACGCTGATACTGGCGCGGTTGATCTCGCCGGGGCGTGCCTCCAGCACCAAGGGGCAGAATTACGAGACTGGTGAGGTTACCGTTACCGATCCCTGGCGACCTTTTCCGGTTCGCTATTACGTGTTTGCGTTGCTGTTTCTCGTGTTCGACGTGGAGGCAGCTTTCTTGTTTCCGTGGGCCGTCATCTACAAGAGCCTCGGGCTCTACGGTTTCGTAGAGATGGTCATCTTCGTGTTTATCCTGGCGGTTGGCCTGGTTTACGCCTGGAAGAAGGGGGCCCTTAAATGGGTGTGATGCAGCAGTTCAACGAGCCCAACATCGTAACCACCAGCACGGACAAGCTCTTCAACTGGGCCCGCAAGAACTCGTTGTGGCCGCTTCAGTTCGGGCTCGCCTGTTGCGCCATAGAGATGATGTCGACGGGCATGGCCCACAACGACCTCGACCGCTTCGGGGCCGGGTTCTTCGCGGCCTCCCCGCGGCAGGCCGACGTCATGATCGTCTCTGGCACCGTCTCGACCAAGATGGCAGAGCGGATGACCCGGCTTTACGAGCAGATGCCCGAGCCCAAGTGGGTTATAGCGATGGGGGCTTGCGCCATCTCCGGCGGCCCGTTCCTGGACGGCTACTCGGTGCTCATGGGGGCGGACAGGGTAATACCGGTCGACGTGTACGTTCCGGGATGCCCGCCGCGGCCAGAGGCCCTTATATTCGGCATCATGACGTTGCAGAAGAAGATAGAGCGCGACCAGCAGGTCGGCTACGACAGGCCGAGGCCGGCGCTCGTGGACGAGGACGGCACCATCAACGAGTACCTGCCCGAGAGGGAGTACACCGGGATCAGCGAGGGCAAGGCCCCCCGCCTCGAGGGTATACGTCCACTCCAGCGCACCTACGTGTTCGAGCGGGCCGGTATGCCCCCGGCCTCCCAGACCGATGTCGGCTGGGTCCCCCCCGAGGTCAAGAAGCGGCTCAAGGAAGAGGCCAAGGCCAGGAAGGCCGCTGAGGCCGAAGCCAAGGCCGCGCAAGAGAAAGCCTCGGGCAACGGCAGCGCCGACGGCAGTGCCGAAGGCAGCGCCAACGGTAAGGAGAACGGTTAGTGGCCGTCTCGCTGCCGGAGGGCGATCTCCAGACTCGGCTACAGCGCTACCTCGACGGCCTCGAGAACAGGCACGGGCTCGAGGAGTCAGAGATCGTGGACGGTGTGGTGCAGGTCGTGGCCAGCCCCGGCGACATACCGGCCGTGCTCGGGACGACGCGTGAGACGCTCGGGCTTCCGCACCTCTCTTTTATTACGGTCGTGGACAGGCAGGGCTCGTTCGAGTTGACCTACGAGCTGATAGATTTTCGCGGGGGGACGGTCAGGGTCAGGACGACCATCGAGGGTGATGAGCCGGTGATCGGGACGGTCACCAACATCTACCCGACAGCCAACTGGCACGAGCGTGAGGCCTACGACATGTTCGGGGTGGCGTTCGCGGGGCATCCCGATCTGCGGAGAACGTACATGTGGCAGGACCATTTCGACCACCACCCGCTGCTCAAGAGCTTCGAGATCAGCACCAAGCGCACCTTCGAGGGATTGAGGTAGGGTTATGCTAAGCGAGGAACGTCGCGCACACCACGAGGGCGCGCTCACCGAGCCGGCGAGCAGCCGCCTGGTGAGCCCGGATATTAGGGACGAGTTCGGGCTCGAGACCATCGACATGAACATGGGGCCGCAGCACCCCGCCATGCACGGGCTCCTCAGGCTCATCCTGGAGCTCGACGGGGAGACCGTAGTCAGATGCGACCCCGTGATGGGATATCTGCACCGCTGCCAGGAGAAGATCGCCGAGAACCGCATGTACCCGGCCGTCATCCCCCTGACCGACAGGCTCGACTACTTCGCCAACATGCACAACGAGCACGGCTACGTGCTCGCCGTGGAGGACCTGCTCGACGTGGAGATACCGCCGAGGGCGGAGTACATCCGCGTGCTCATGTGCGAGCTGATGCGGCTCGCGAGCCACATACCCTCTATCGGGTTCCTCATGCTAGAGCTCGGGGCGTTCACCCCCATCCTCTACGCCTTCAGGGAGCGGGAGAGGATACAGTCCATCTTCGAGGCCGTCACAGGCGCCAGGATGATGTTTCACTACATCAGGATCGGCGGCGTCAAGGCCGACCTCCCGCCGGAGATACCCCAGAAGATCTGGGACTACCTGGAGACCCTCGAGGACCATTTCCAGCGCGACTTCGTCGACCTGATAGCGGGAAACGAGATCTTCATCTCCCGCACCCGCAACGTTGGCAAGATGACGCAGGAGCAGGCCGTGGAGATGGGTGTGACCGGACCGGCGCTGCGTTGCACGGGCGTGGATTTCGACATCAGGCGCGACTACCCGTACAGCATCTACCCGGAGCTGGAGTTCGACGTTATCACCGACACCGCCGGGGACGTCGAGGCCTCCTACCGGGTGCGCATCGCGGAGTGCCTGCAGAGCATCAGGCTGATCAAGCAGTGCCTGGAGAAGATGCCAGAGGGCGAGGTCATGGGCGACCTCGGCCGCAGGCTGCGGCCCGATGAAGGACACGGCTTCGGGCGGGTGGAGAGCCCGCGTGGTGAGTACGCCGTACACGTCGTCTCGGACGGCTCCGATACGCCCTACAGGGTTCACTACCGCGACCCGAGCTTCTGCAACATGCAGCTGTTGCAGGAGATCGTTCCAGGACATTACCTGCCAGACATCATGCCGATCATGGGCCTCGTCGACCCCGTCTCCGGTGGGTGGGACAAGTAGATGCAGACCGTCCTCAACCTGCTCGAGGTCGAGCCGATAAGGCTACTCATCTCCTTCGGGGCCGTGCTGTTCCTCGTGCTCAACCTGGCCGCCGTGCTGACGATGGCCGAGAGGAAAGTCTCGGGGTACATCCACCTCCGCTTCGGGCCGAACAGGGTCGGGCCGCGGGGCCTTCTGCAGCCGGCCGCAGACGTCTTCAAGCTCTTTACCAAGGAGAACGTCTCGCCGGGCAGGTCGGATATCTGGGTCTTTCTCGGCGCGCCGATAGCCATGTTCCTGCCCGCCGCGCTGGTGTGGCTGGTGGTGCCCTTCGCGCCCAACGCCGTGGTCGCCAACCTCAACGTGGCCATCCTGTTCTTCGTGGCCATCACCTCCATCGGAGCTCTCGGCGTGGTCATGGCCGGCTACGGCAGCCGCTCGGCGTTCTCGCTGCTCGGGGCGTTGCGCGGGGCGGCGCAGATGATCTCCTACGAGGTACCGTTGATCCTGAGCCTCCTCGGCGTGGTGATGCTCTCGGGGAGCCTCTCGCTCGTCGACGTGGTGGAGGCGCAGGGGAACACCATCTGGACCTGGTACTTCCTGCCGCAGCTTCCCATGTTCATCACGTTCTACATAGCAGGGCTCGCCGAGGTAAAGCGGGTTCCCTTCGACTTGCCTGAAGGGGAGAGCGAGATCGTCGGCGGGTTCATGGTCGAGTACTCGGGGATGACCTGGGCGCTCATACAGGCAGCCGAATTCGCCTCCATGGCCGTCATGTCGGCGGTCACCGTCACGCTGTTCGTCGGCGGCTGGCAGCCGCCCTTGCCGTTCCTCGATCTCGGGAACTTCAACTGGGTCTGGTTCGGCATCAAGACCGCTTTGATAATGTTTACCTTCCAGTGGATAAGGTGGAGCGTGCCCCGTCTCAGGATGGACCAGCTCATGGACCTTGGCTGGAAGGTTCTGGTTCCGATCACCCTGATCTGGCTGTTCGTCACGGCCGGCGCGATTCTGATTTTCTAGGAGGTTGTGATGCCGCAGGTTGGACAGGGCATTATGAAGGGGATGGGGGTGACCCTGAAGCACCTCTTCGGGAAGAAGATCACCCGCCAGTACCCGGAGTACAAGCGCGAGCTGCCGGAGCGCAGCCGCGGCATGCTCACCGTGGACATGGACCGCTGCATCGCGTGTCTGCAGTGCATGAGGATCTGCCCCGACCACTGTATCTCGATCGAGCAGACCAAGCGCGACGCGGACGGCTCGGGCAAGCCCAAGCCCTTCGCGGTCGGGTTCGTGATCGACGACTCGCGCTGCATGTATTGCTCCCTGTGCGTCGAGGTCTGCCCGGTCAACTGCATCTACCACACCGAGGAGTTCGAGGCACAGGCCTACAACCGCCTGGAGCTCGCCAGGCAGTTCGGTGAGCTCCCCGTCGACCCGAGGGTCGACCCCAAACCGACCGTCAAGAAAAAGAAGAAGCCAACCGGCAAGAAGGCCCCCAATACGGTCGAGAAGCCCAGGACCGGGGGCGAAGCGGCTTGACGGTAGCGTTCGCTTTTCTGACCGGGATGACGCTGGTCTCGGCGCTCGGGGTGGTGTTGAGTCGCAGCGTCGTGCACTCCGCACTATTCATGTCCGGGTCCTTTCTGGGGATCTCCGGGTTCTTCGTCCTTCTCAACGCGCCTGCCCTAGCCGCGTTTCAGGTCCTGATCTACGTCGGCGCCGTGACCGTGGTGATCCTGTTCGGGATCATGTTCACCCAGAAGCCGCAGGTGAGGCGCTACCGCACCATCATCAACCGCCAGTTCTGGCCCGGTTTCCTGGTGGCTGCTGGCGTTGGGCTCTTCCTGGCCTACGTGATGGCTTCCGAGAACTGGGGAGACGTGCAGGCCGGGAACGGGCCACGGGAGGTCGCTGCCTTCGCGCGTGACCTGCTCGGCGTCAGCAGCGGGGCTGGTATTTTCACGCTGCTCTTCGAGGTTGCCTCCGTGCTGCTGCTGGTGGCGGTGGTCGCCGCCATCGTCGTCAGCCGCCGCAAGATGGGCCAGGGCGTCGACCGTGGGGTGCGCGAGTAATGCCACAGCTACCGGCGCAGGTTCAGCAGTTCCTCGACGCGCTCGTCTCCGCGCCGCCGCTGGAGGGTTATCTGGTGGTGGGGGCTTTCCTTTTCGCCATAGGGGCCTGGGGGGCCCTGGTCCGGCGCAACGCCGTCGTGATCTTTATGTGCGTGGAGCTCATGATAAACGGTGTGAACCTGACGCTCGTCGCCTTCGCCGACTATCTGCCGGGGGCAGGTGGGCTCGGGGTAAGCTACGCGGTGCTCGTGATCGCCATCGCGGCCGCAGAAGTTGCGGTCGGACTTGCTATAGTGCTGGCCGTGTTCCGCTCGCGGCGGACGGTGAACGTGGACGAAGTAACCTCGATGAGAGGCTAGAGGGGGGGCCGTGCAGACCGTAGGCCAACAACTGATAATCACGGCCATACCGGCGCTTCCGGCGCTGGTTTTCCTCGTGTTGACCCTGTTCGGGCGCCTGCTCAAGGAGAACGCCCAGTACGTGGCCATCCTCGGGGTGACGATCTCGCTGGTCTTCTCCGTGTTCGCCCTGCTGTTCGTCGCCGGCATCGGGCCCGGCGGTGGGACTCCGATAGAGTTCGCGGTGAACTGGATCGACCTGGGTGCCGGCGGCTCTTTCGCCATGGGCGTCTACATCGACGGCCTCGCCGCGGTGATGCTTGTGGTGGTGAGCTTCGTTAGCCTCATGATCCAGCTCTACTCCGGGGCCTTTATGGAGGGAGACAGCCGCTTCGCCTGGTTCTACGCCGTGCTGAACCTGTTCACGGCTTCGATGCTCGGGCTTGTGCTGGCCCCGAACTTCATCCAGCTCTACGTGTTCTGGGAGCTGGTCGGCCTGTGCTCCTACCTGCTGGTCGGGCACTGGTTCGAGAAGCCCTCGGCCAGGAACGCGGCGCTCAAGGCCTTTCTGGTCACCAGGGTCGGGGATGCGGCGCTGTTCGTCGGCATCATCATCTTCTGGGCGACGACCGGCTCGACTGCCTTCTCGGACATCTCGCTCGCGGCCCAGTCAGGGTTTATCGGGGGGTCGCTGCTCACCGCGGCGGTGATCCTGGTCTTCGTCGGCGCCGTGGGCAAGAGCGCGCAGTTCCCGCTGCACGTGTGGCTCCCTGATGCCATGGAGGGCCCGACGCCGGTTAGCGCCCTGATCCACGCTGCGAC
>DASUPX010000265.1:0-11390 GCA_036280905.1 Rubrobacter sp.
GACGCGAACTCGAAGTGGGGCAAGGCATCAGGCTACAGGCTACAGGCATCAGGTTTTCACTCCTGAAGCCTAATTCCGCATGATCCCTTCCCTGAGGAGCTTGCGGCTGGTGGACCTAGGGTGCTTGATCCTGCACGAGGCCCACGATGAAAGCCGGCTGATTCGGCTCAGGGACCGCATGAAGGCGGAGGGCGAGCAACGAAACCCCGTGATCGTTTCCCCGCACGAGGACCGCTACCTCGTCCTCGATGGCGCCCACAGGGTGCACGCCCTCGAAGAGCTCGGCTCTCCCCTGGCCCTGGTCCAGATGGTCGAGGTGCCCGACGATGCTGAGGGGTGGGGACACCTGCTAGGTGGCCTGAAGACAGCGGAACTTGGCAGCCTTCGGGGCGTCGAAGCCTCGGAGGAACCCGGCCCCAACCCGCTGGCAGAGGTGGAGGCCGACGGCGTTGGCACCGTCTTTCTCTCCTCGACCGGGGAGGGGTTGCGGGATCTGGTAAGCGCCCTGTGGTCCCTGCAGTCCCTCTATCCGAAGGGCGTTGTTCATCGCGTGGAGCCCCGGGCCGCCGTAAGCCTCCCCGAGGGTGGGGCCATCATCCGCTACAGAGGGTTCACGCCGAAGGAGCTGGCCGCCATCGTGGATTCGGGGGCCGTGCTGCCCGCCGGCATAACCCGATTCCGGATAGAGGAACGCGTGCTCGGCGTCAACTACCCACTGAAAGGTATGTCGGGCGGAGATCTGGACTCGCTGAACGATCAACTCGGGGAATACGTGCGCCGGCGCTGGAACGAGGGCAGGGTACGGTTCTACGGGGAACCCGTCGTGCTTTTCGAGTAAGCAGCTCCCTATCCGGATTTCGCCAGCGTCAGAGCCAGGCTTACCGGCTCATACCCGAAATGCTAGAATTGGGCCGTATTGCGGCTTGATCGCATTATCCTGGGTTCCTTCGCCTTCTGGTGATCAGCCGGGCGGGACCTGCGGCATCTGTGCTGCGCTGGTCTCGGGATCGCGTTCGCTCGAGCGTCTTCCCATAGAAAGAGCAAGACATGTTTCTGTACTTGGGGTGACAGGGTGGGGTCAGAGATGATCCCGGATGAGGCCGGGCACGTACAAGAACGTACCCGGTAACACGAGCGGCTCTCTTGATGCCGTTTGTGCCGGGGCTAGGAGGTAGGAAGACGTGAGCGAGGCACAGCAGAACGGTACACAGCACGCTGGCGAGGAGCCGATCATCCGGGTCGAGAACTGCTCGGTGGTCTTCGGGCGCAGGGCGAAGCAGGCTTTGGAGATGCGGCGTTCGGGCAAGAGCAAGGCCGAGGTAGAGAGCGCAACAGGGTCGACGATCGGGGCCTACGAGGCCACCTTCGACGTTTACCCGGGTGAGATCTTCGTGATCATCGGCCTATCCGGGAGCGGGAAGTCTACGATCCTGCGCGCCGTCAACGGCCTCAACGAGCCGACCGAGGGGAGCGTCCACCTCGACGGCGACCACATCTCGGGGATGTCGTCCAAGCAGCTCAGGGAGGTAAGGCGCAAGAAGATCGGGATGGTCTTCCAGCACTTCGGGTTGCTGCCCAACAGGACCGTCCTGGACAACATCGGGTTCGGGCTGGAGATCAAGGGCGTCTCCTTCCAGGAGCGCAAGAAGAAAGCGGAGGAGACCCTGCCCGCGGTCGGCCTCGAGGGGCAGGGTGAGAAGCTCATCTCCGAGCTTTCGGGCGGCATGAAGCAGCGCGTCGGGCTCGCCCGGGCGCTCGCGACCGAGCAGGAGATACTGCTCATGGACGAGCCGTTCTCCGCGCTCGACCCGCTCATCAGGCGCGACATGCAGAACCTTTTTCTGAGCATCCAGGGCGAGGCACAGCGCACGGTCATCTTCGTGACCCACGACCTCGACGAGGCGCTCACGCTCGGGCACCGGGCGGCGATCATGAAGGACGGGGAGATCGTTCAGATAGGCACCCCGGAGCAGATACTGCGCGAGCCCGCGACCGAGTACGTGGAACGCTTCGTGGAGGACGTGGACTACGCCAAGGTGCGTATGGCCGAGAGCGTGATGGTCGAGCCGAAAGAGGTGGCCTACACGAGTGAGGGACCGACGGTCGTCCTGCGCAGGATGAGGCAGGCAGGCCTCTCCCACATCTTCGTGGTCGACGGAGAGCGGCGCTTCGTCGGCCTCGCCGAGGCCGAGGAGGTTGCCAGGCTCGCCGAGCGAGACGAGAGGGAGCTTGGGGCCGCCGTCGACAAAGAGGCGCCGTCTGTGGAGCGAAGGACGCCGCTTCGGGAAGTACTTCCCTCTTTCCTGGACGACAGCGACGCTCCGGTCGCCGTCGTCGAAGAAGATGGGCGTCTGGCAGGCGGCATCGTCAGGGGCTCGCTCATAGCCGGGCTCACCACGAGCGCCGAGGTGCCGGAAGATCGTGAGGAAGTCCCCTCAGGCTCCGATGACCGCGCCCACAGTGAGGTCGGACAAGAGGGGGGGCGGTAGCGATGGTGGCGTTGTTGCAAGACATCCCGCAGATACCGCTCGCCAAGTGGATCAACGGGATAATCTTCTGGGTCATCGATAATTTCGGGGGCTTTTTCAGCGCGCTGAGCAGCCTGATCGAGGGCGTCGTCGGCGGCATCTCCTTCATCCTGTCAACGCCCCCCGCGCTGGTTATGGTGGCCGTCTTTACCGTGGTTGCTTTCTTCTTGGCGGGATGGCGGATAGCGCTCTTTACGGTGATCGGGTTGTTGCTCGTCATCAGCCTCGGGTTGTGGGAGCTTACGATGACGACCCTCGCCCTCATCCTCGTCGCCACGATCGTGTGCCTGGCAATAGGGATACCGATCGGGATAATCGCCGCCAAGTCGCCCCGGCTGGAGGAATTTATTCTCCCCGTACTGGACCTGATGCAGACCATGCCGGCCTTCGTGTATCTGGTCCCGTTCGTTTTCTTGATGAACCTCGGTGCGGCGCCAGCCCTGCTCGCGACGGTCATTTTTGCCACGCCGCCCGCCGTGAGGCTGACCATGCTGGGCATACAGCAGGTTCCGAGTGAGACGGTGGAGGCCGCGCACGCCTTCGGATCGACGTTCAGGCAGACCCTCTTCAAGGTGGAGCTACCGCTCTCGCTGAGCTCGATCAGGGCCGGAATCAACCAGGTCATCATGCTCTCGCTCTCGATGGTGGTAATCGCCGGCCTGGTCGGCTTCGAGGGGCTCGGTAAGCCGGTTGTAGAGGGGTTGCAGCAACTCAACGTCGGGCTGGCCTTCGAGGGCGGTATTGGTATCGTGGTCCTCGCGATTATTCTGGACAGGGTTACCCGGGGTATCGGAGCAGGAAGAAGGGCGAAAAAGGCGTAAGGGCGGAGACCGAAAGCGAACTGGAAGCAAATCTAGGAGGAAAGCGTGGATTTGAGAGGCAAACTAACCAGAAGGGATTTGCTCAAGCTAAGTGGTGGCGCGCTGGCAGGCGCCAGCCTTCTCGGGGTGGCGGGCTGCGGCAGCGGCGGCGGCTCAAGCTCCTCGGGCAGCAAGACACTTACCCTGGGTAACATCGGCTGGACCGAGAACGTCGCCATCTCCAACCTGACCAAGGTCGTGAGGGGTGAGGAGCTCGACTACGACGTGTCGTTGAAGGGACCCCTGGACCTCGGACCGATGTTCCAGGGTCTGGCCAACAACGATATTCAGGCGTTCCAGGACGTGTGGTTGCCCAACAACCAGAACTATTTGGACAAGCCCCAGATCAAGCCGCGCGTGGAGCTCTTGAGCCCGTGGTTCCAGGGGACCACCAAGTACGGCATCACGGTGCTCTCCTACATGGAGGGCATAACGAGCATCGCCGACCTCAACGACGCCGGCACAAGCGAGATCACCGGCATCGAGGCCGGCGCCTCCTTCATGCCCGTGATCGAGGACAAGGTTATCCCCGAATACAACCTGGACATGAAGCTCGTCACCTCCAGCACGGCCGCCATGCTCGCCGAGGTACAGAAGAAGAACGCGGCCAAGGAACCGATAGTGTTCACGGGCTGGTCCCCGCACTGGATGAACACCAAGTACGACATCGTCTACCTGGAGGACCCGAAGAACGCCCAGGGCGCCTTCGATGACCCCTCCAAGATCACCAGCGTGGTCAACGGTGGTCTGAAGGACGAGGATCCCATGGCCTACGCCTTCCTGAAGGCCATCAAGGTCAACGAAGACCAACTCAACGAGATGGAAGCGGAGATGGTCGCGGCTGGAACGGGCAACGAGGAGAAGGGCGTCAAGAAGTGGTACATGAAGAACAAGGACCTCGTGAAGCCCTGGGTCGACGCCGCGAAGAAAGCGTAAGCTAGCCGGTCAACACCTCGGCCCGCCGGCCCTCTGTTGCGGGCGGGCCAGGCACGACCCCTCTGTAATGCGAGTTGAAAAGTCTGTTGCGCGTTCACCCGCACCGATCTGCGGGCGGGCGCCTTCTGGTCTATGTTGGCAGCGGGTAGACGAGAAAGGGCTGGACTATGCCTGAGATGGGGAAGACCGCATCCACCGGACGCGGCATGAGCCGGAAGAGGTTCCTCGGGTTGGGTGGGGCCTCGCTGGCGGGGATGGCGATGCTAGGGGCCACCGGCTGCGGTGGCGGTGGAGAAGCGGGCGGCCCGGTGGGGATCACCTTCACCTTCGGGCCGGAGGCCTCGGGGAGCTTGCAGGGCCTCATAGACAAGTTCAACAAGGAGCACAAGGGCGAGATAGAAGTCACGTGGCGGACCACCGCCGCCGCGAGCGACGACTACTTCGAGCAGATAAAGACCGAACTTCAGGCCGGGAAGGCCACGGTGGACGTGATCGGCGGGGACGTGATCTGGCCCGCCCAGCTCGCCGCGCAGGGCTACGTCCTGGACCTCTCGGACCGCGTCACGCCCGAGATGAAGGCGAAGAATCTGGCGGGTCCCGTGAAGGCCACGCAGTACGACGGCAAGACGTGGGCCGTTCCGTGGTTCACCGACGCCGGGATGTTCTACTACAGGAAGGATCTGCTGGAGAAGAGCGGCTTCTCAGATCCCCCAGGGACCTGGGGCGAGATGAAGCGGATGGCCGAGATGGTCAGGTCGGACTCGGGGACCAGGTTCGGCTACGTGTTCCAGGGGGCGCAGGACGAGGGCGGGGTATGCGACGGCCTCGAGCACGTTTGGAACGCCGGAGGGGACGTGCTAGACGGCGACAGGGTCATCGTGGATAGCCCCGAGTCGGTCGAGGGCCTCGATCTCAGGAGATCCATGATCACGGACGGCCTCTCTCCCGACGCGAGCGTGAACTACACCACCCAGGAATCGCAGTCCATCTTTACCAACGGCGATGCGGTCTTTATGCGCAACTGGACGTTCGTCTACGGGTTGCTCGCGAGCCCCGAGACCTCGCGGATAAAGCCGGATCAGGTCGGCATCTCGACCCTGCCGGTTACCGAGGCGGGCCAGGAGAGCTCCTCGGCCCTGGGCGGATGGAACTTTCTGGTCAACGCGGCCTCAGAGGACAAGCTGGACGAGGTCTGGACCTTCATCGAGTATATGTCCTCACCTGAGTCCCAGAGAACGTTCGCCCTGCAGAGCGCACGCCTACCCACCCTGACATCCCTCTACGAAGACGAGGAGGTCCAGCGAAAGGTCCCCGTGGCGGCCCTCGGCAAAGCCGCCCTGGAGAAAGCGAGGCCACGCCCCATCTCACCCTACTACTCTGACATGTCGTTGGTGATGGCCGAACGCTTCAACGAGGCCCTGAAAGGTAGCTCGCCGGTGGACCGGGCCCTCGAAGAGATGCAAGCCGACCTGCAGAACATCGTCGAGCAGACATAGAGCCGTCAGCAATCAGCGGTCAGCCATCAGCTTTTTGTTCTTGGCTGACCGCTGATTGCCAAGAGCTGACGGCGCGGATTTCGGGAAGTTCCCGAAATCCGCTTCGGGCGATTCAAAACCATACACCTATGTGCTACGCTGCCACCGTGGTAGAGAGCGGCGGCCCCGATCGGCGGACGGTGAGTTTCGGTCCCCGGTGGGGGCTACTCCGTTTTACGTATCGCCACGCTCGTTTTGGAACCATCCATATCGCCGCGGAGGTGGAGCTTTGACGGCCACGGTCGTGCTCGGGCTGGCCTGGGGAGATGAGGGCAAGGGCAGGGTTTGTGACGCGCTGGCGTCGGATGTCGGGTACGTGTCGCGATACTCCGGCGGCAACAACGCGGGCCACACGGTCAGGGTCGGCGAGGAGGAGTTCAAGCTGCACCTCGTTCCCTCTGGCATCGTGCGCGAGGGGGTGGTCTGCACCATTGGCAACGGGGTCGTTGTCAACCCGGAGGTGCTGGTCGAGGAGGTCGAGGCGCTGGAGGCAAGGGGCTTACGAGTCAGGGACCGCCTCAAGGTGGACGGCCGTGCTCACCTCATCATGCCCTACCACATCGCGCTCGACTCGCACCGGGAGATCGCCCTCGGCGAGGCCAGGATAGGGACGACGAACAGGGGCATAGGCCCGGCCTACGAGGACAAGGTCGCCCGCTCCGGCATACGAGTCCAGGACATCTTCGACGAGGGCATCCTGAAGACCAAGCTAAAGGCGGCCCTCAGGGAGAAGAACGCAATCTTCGAGAACGTCTACGGCGAAGAGCACTACGACGTCTCGGAGGTGGCCACCTGGCTGCTCTCCTTCCAGGACTTCATCGGGCCGATGGTCGCCGATACTGGGACCCTCCTGCGGGGGGCGCTTGAGAACAGGGAGCGCGTCCTGCTCGAAGGGGGGCAGGCGACGCTCCTGGACAACGACCACGGCACCTATCCCTTCGTGACCTCTTCCAACCCGACCGTCGGGGGGGCCGTGGTTGGCTCCGGCATCCCCGCGCGTCAACTGGAGTATGTGGTCGGGGTAACCAAGGCCTACACCACCAGGGTCGGCGACGGCCCGATGCCCACGGAGCTCTTCGACGAGACGGGGGAGACCATCAGGAGCGTCGGTCGGGAGTACGGAACGACTACGGGACGGTCGCGGAGGGTCGGATGGCTCGACCTGCCGGCCGTGAAGTGGGCCGCCGCGCTCAACGGCATCACGCACGTCGCCATCACGCTGCTCGACGTGCTCTCCGCGGTCGATGAGATAAACATCTGCGTCGGGTACGAGATCGACGGCAAGCCCGTGGAGGGTTATCCCATGAACCAGACGGACCTGCACCACGCCAGGCCCATCTACAAGACGTTGTCGGGCTGGGGCGAGGACATAACGTGGTGCAGGATGAGGGGGGACCTGCCAGAGGCCGCGCGCGATTTCGTGGGGTTCGTCGAGGCCGAGGTCGGGGCTCCGCTGTGCATGATCAGCGTCGGTCCCGAGCGCGAGCAGGCTATCGTGGAGAGGATAGGGATCTAGGACCGTGGGGCACGACGCTTGAAGGTGATGGTGGTAGGAAGTGGGGGGCGCGAGCACGCGCTGGTCGAGGCCCTCGCCGCGAGCCCGATGGAGCCCGCCATGTACGCGGCCCCCGGAAACCCCGGCATCTCTCGCATAGCAGAGACGGTGGACATACCGGTCGACGATATAGTCGGCCTCCGGGATTACGCCGCCACCAACAGCATAGACCTGACCGTGGTCGGGCCCGAGGTGCCGCTTATCGGGGGGATCACCGAGGCGTTCTGGGAGGCCGGCCTGAAGGTGTTCGGGCCATCGCGGGCCGCCGCCCGCATCGAGGGCTCCAAGGTGTTCGCCAAGGAGCTCATGCGCCACGCCGGCGTCCCGACGGCCCAGTTCGAGGCCTTCGACCGCCAGGAGACGGCACTCGACTACCTCAGGGGACGCTCCGAGTACCCCATCGTCGTGAAGGCCGACGGGGCGGCTGCCGGCAAGGGCGTCACCGTGGCACGCTCACAGGACGAGGCCGTAGGAGCCGTAGTGGCCGCGTTCGCCGGCAAGTTCGGGGCGGCGGGGGAGAGGGTCGTGATCGAGGAGTGCCTGGAGGGAAGGGAGGCCTCCATCTTCGTCGTAACCGACGGGCGTGACATCCTGCCCTTCCTGCCGGCCCAGGACTACAAGCGTGCCTTCGACGGCGACGAGGGCCCCAACACAGGGGGGATGGGCGCATACTCGCCCATCATGTGGATGGAGCCGGAGACGTACACGGCGATACTCGAAGACATCATACGTCCGACCATCCACCAGCTGGCCCTCATAGGAGCCCCCTACATGGGCCTGCTCTACGCCGGGGTGATGGTGACCGAGACCGGCCCGAAGGCGCTGGAGTTCAACTGCCGCTTCGGCGACCCTGAGACGCAGGTCATCCTTCCCCGCCTCGGCTCCGACCTGCTCGAGCTGATGCTGGCTGCGGGCGAGGAGGATCTGCTCGGCCGCGAGGTCGTCTGGTCGGCTGACAAGGCCGTCTGCGTCGTTCTGGCCTCGGAAGGATACCCCGACACATCCTCGTCTGGCGACGAGATCTCCGGCCTGGAGAACATACCCGCCGGCGTCTACGTGTACCACGCCGCCACCGAGGAACGCGACGGCCGCTTCTATACCGCGGGCGGTAGGGTGCTCGACGTGGTCGGCACCGGGCCGACCATCATCGAGGCCAGGGCACGCGCGTACGCGGCGGTCGAGCAGATCCATTTCGAAGGCAAGCAGTACAGAACAGACATAGCCCTGGAAGCGATAGAGCTGGAGGACCTTTGAGCCCGAGCGTAGGAATCCTGGTTGGTAGCGAGTCCGACCTCCCCGTACTCGACAAATGTACAGCCCGCCTCGACGGCTACGGCATCGAGTACGAGCTGGAGGTACGCTCCGCCCACCGCAACCCCGAAGGCGTCTCCGAGTACGCCGGCACCGCCCGCGAGCGCGGCCTCAAGGTGATAATCTGCGCCGCCGGAATGGCCGCCCACCTTGCCGGAGCGGTTGCCGCACGCACGAACCTGCCGGTGATCGGCATCCCCGTGGCCTCTGGCTCCCTGAGCGGCTTCGACGCCCTGCTCTCGACGGTCCAGATGCCGTCTGGCGTACCGGTCGCCACCGTCGCCGTCAACGGCGCCGCCAACGCCGGCGTCCTGGCGGCCCAGATCCTGGCCCTCTCCGACCCCGAACTCGCCGACAGGCTATAGAGGGACAGGCTTGATCGAACGCTACACCCTGCCGGAGATAGGGGCGGTCTGGACCGAGGAGGCCAGGTACCGCGCCTGGTTGAAGGTGGAGCTCGCGGTCTGCAAGGCAAGGGCGCAACTGGGAGAGATCTCAACGGAAGAAGTGGAGGAGCTGGCCGAGAAGGCGGACTTCACCGTGGAGCGCATCCACGAGGTCGAGGCTGAGACAAACCACGACGTTATAGCCTTCGTTACCACCGTCTCGGAGCATGCCGGCGATGTGGCCCGCCACTTCCACTTCGGCCTGACGTCCTCGGACGTGCTCGATACGGCCGGCGCCCTGCAACTGAGGGACGCCCTGGACCTCATCCTGGAAGAAGCGAAAAATCTGACGCTTCTTGTGGCGGAGATGTCGCTTGCGCACGGGGACACGGTAATGGTGGGACGGACGCACGGCGTTCATGCCGAGCCGACGACGTTCGGTCACAAGCTGGCGGTGTGGGCCTTCGAGATGGAGCGGAACCTGGACAGGCTCTCGCACGCCAGGGAGATCGCCTCGGTCGGCAAGATATCCGGCGCCGTCGGAACCTACGCCAACGTCGACCCGAAGGTCGAGTCGATCACCTGCGCGGAACTCGGCCTCTCCTCGTCGCCCGCCTCGACGCAGGTCGTCCAGAGAGACAGGCACGCGGAGGTTCTCGCCGCCCTCGCCATACTAGGCTCGACGATGGAGAAGGTGGCCGTGGAGATCCGTGGCGCCCAGCGCACGGAGGTCCGGGAGCTGGCCGAGCCGTTCGGACGGGGTCAGAAAGGCTCATCGGCGATGCCGCACAAGCGGAACCCGATCCTGGCCGAGCGCCTGAGCGGGATGGCCCGCATCCTGCGGGCGAACGCCGCCGTAGGCCTCGAGAACAACGCCCTCTGGCAGGAGCGGGACATTTCCCACTCCTCGGCCGAGCGTGTAGTGCTCCCCGACTCCACCATCCTGGCCTTCTACATGCTCCGCACCACCTCCCGTATCTTGCGCGGACTGCAGGTGGACAGAGACCGCATGCTGGAGAACCTGAACAGCGGCGGCGGCATAGTCTTCTCCGGCCGTGTCCTGCTCGCCCTCGTGGAGAGCGGAATGAGCCGCGACGACGCGTACGGGGTGGTACAGGGCGCCGCGATGCGGGCCTGGGAGGACGACGAGGACTTCAGGGGTCTGCTAGAGGAGAACGATGAGGTGCGCGAGCGTCTCGGAGACGAGCTGGACGAACTTTTCGATCCCGGCTACGCCCTGCGCAACCTGGGTGTGGTGTCCGGTCGGGTTGAAGAACTGATAAGGAGGTTGGAAGATGGCTGAAGATCTGCTGTACGAAGGCAAGGCCAAGAAGGTCTTTACCACGGACGACGAGGCGGTTCTGTTACACCGCTACAAGGATGATGCCACGGCGTTCAACGCCCAGAAGCGCGGGTCGTGGAAGGACAAGGGCAAGACCAACGCGACCATGAGCGCGGCGATCTTCGCCTACCTCGAAACGCATGGCGTGCCGACCCACTTCCTCGAGCAGGTCGACGACACATCCATAACGACGAAGCGGCTGGACATGCTGCCCGTTGAGGTCGTGGTCCGCAACGTTGCCGCCGGTTCCTTGAGCCGCATGCTCGGCTTCGAAGAGGGCCGCAAGCTAAAGGCCCCAATAGTAGAGCTGTGCTACAAGGACGACGACCTCGGGGATCCCCTCTGCAACTGGTACCACTTCCGCGAGCTTGGTGTCTCGGACGAAGACCTCGAGTTCTGCGAGGAGCTCGGCCTCAAGGTCAACGAGGTCCTCGCCCCCTTCTTCGACGAGCGCGGCATAACGCTCGTGGACTTCAAGATAGAGGCCGGAAGGGACCCCGAGGGCAACCTCATGCTGGCAGATGAGATCTCCCCCGACACCTGCCGCTTCTGGGACAAGGAGACCGGCGAGAAACTGGACAAGGACCGCTTCCGCAACGACCTCGGCGGCGTCGAGGAAGCCTACGCCGAGATGCTTCGTAGGGTGACTTGAATAGCTTACTAATTCGTGTGCTCGTTCGTCCCAAGGCCGGTATCCTCGATCCGCAGGGGGAAGCTGTGAGGAGCGCGCTTCCTGCGCTTGGGTTCGAAGGTGTCCGGACCGTTCATATCGGAAGGCTCGTCGAGATGGAGGTCGAGAGCGCGGACGAGGTTGACGCGATGTGCCGGAGGCTCCTCTCCAACCCGACGATCGAGGAGTACGAGTGGGAGATCGTCTCTTGAGGATAGGGGTAACGGTCTTCCCAGGCTCCAACTGCGATCGCGACGCGCTCTACGG
>DASUPX010000266.1:0-4421 GCA_036280905.1 Rubrobacter sp.
CAGAAGGTCTCGAAGGATCGAAGAGCATCTTTCCGTTTTTGCGTGTTTTGCAGGATCTTTGTGAGTGGCGGGACCCGGATTCGAACCGGGGACACCATGATTTTCAGTCATGTGCTCTACCAACTGAGCTATCCCGCCGGAGGATCGGCAGAGAGAGATTCTACGGTACGGGATGCACGCAATCAAGCGTCCGGCCAGGTGGGGTACCCGGCCGGGGTGGTGTCTTGACGGGCTTAACCGGCTTCGGCGAAGCGGTCGAGCTCGAAGGCCGACTCGACCATCTCTTTGGGAAGCGCCCCGACGACGGCCTTGGGCTGCTCGCCAGGCTCGAAGAACGCGATGGTTGGGATGCTGGAGACGCCGAAGGCCCCAGCGAGCCCCTGCTCGGCGTCCACGTCGACCTTGGCCACCTTCAGAGAACCGTCGTACTCGGCGGCGATCTGGTCCATAACAGGCGCTACCTGCCGGCAGGGACCGCACCACGCAGCCCAGAAGTCTACTAGCACCGGTACCTCGGACTTCAATACCTCGTCTTCGAATGTGTCTTCCGTGACCGCTATTGGCTCGGACATGCTGTGCCTCCTCTTACTTGTATCTGTTCTCTAGTATATGTAGGTGTCAAGGTAGGGGTAACGGCTCCTGGGGTTTCGGGGTCGCGGGGAGGGGTGAGGCCGTGGGTATCGTGTGGGCGGGAGCGACGGGACTCGAACCCGCGGCCTCCGGCGTGACAGGCCGGCGTTCTAACCAACTGAACTACGCCCCCGCGCAGGGCGAACTGGAGTTTATCAAACGGGGCTGTGGTTTTCTAACGTGCGTGGCGGGTGGGCGGCGCTGTTTGGGGGTGGCTGGTTGGGGGTACTCACGTGTGGCTCCCGGTTCAGGAGTTTGCACGCGAGCTAGAAGGAGTTGTAAAGATTTGAGCACGGTACCAGACATTAATCTAAACGATGGAAACGCCATCCCGCAGCTTGGCTTCGGGGTTTTTCAGATAGATCCGGACGAGACCGCTGAGGCCGTAAACGAGGCCCTCAAGGTCGGATACAGGCACATCGACACGGCGGAGATGTACGGCAACGAGCGGGAGGTCGGCGAGGGAATCCGCGCCTCTGGCCTCGACCGGGCCGACGTCTTCATCACCAGCAAGCTAAACAACAGCTACCACGACCCCGATGACGCGAGGAGAGCCTTCGACGAGACTCTCTCCGATCTCGGCTACGATTATGTAGACCTGTTCCTGATCCACTGGCCCCTGCCCACGCTCTACGACGGCGACTTCGTCTCCACCTGGCAGACCATGGAGGAGTTCAAGGCCGACGGCCGCGCCCGGTCCATAGGCGTCTCCAACTTCCAGGTCGACCACCTGGAGCGCCTGGCGGCTGAGACCGGCACGGTGCCTGCGGTGAACCAGATCGAGGTCCACCCCTACTTCACCAACGAGGCCGTGCGGGCCTACGGCCAGGAACACGGGATCGCCACCGAGGCCTGGTCGCCCATCGCCCAGGGCGGGGTGCTGGAGGATTCCACCATCACCCGGATAGCCGATAACGTGGGCAAGACGCCCGCCCAGGTCGTGCTCCGCTGGCACATCCAGCGCGGCGATATCATCTTCCCCAAGTCCGTGACGCCCTCGCGCATCCAGGAGAACTTCGAGGTCTTCGACTTCGAGCTGGGCTCCGGCGACATGGAGGAGATCTCCGGTCTCGACCAGGGCGAAGACGGCCGTACCGGACCGCACCCCGATACCTTCGATAAGGTACCGAGCTAACTACCTCCCACAGAGCCTCACGCGAGAGAAGGGACCCGCCATAGCAGCGGGGTCCCTTCTCTGCTTCCGGGCTATCTCTAGATGGGTAGACCTACGTAGTTCTCGGCCAGGGAGGTGGAAGCGGCCCGCGAGGAGGTGACGTAGTCGAGTTCGGCGAGTTGCAGGCGGTAGCGGAAGTCATCCTCGTCGTGGAAGCGGTGAAGCATGGACGTCATCCACCACGAGAAGCGGCTAGCTTTCCACACGCGCCTGAGGCACGTCTGTGAGTAGGAGTCAAGGAGCTCCGCGTCGCCCGAAGTGTAGAAAGCGGCGAGACCGCGGCTAAGCACGAGGACGTCGGAGACGGCGAGGTTCATGCCCTTAGCACCCGTCGGGGGAACGATATGGGCCGCGTCCCCGGCCAGAAAGAGGCGACCGTGTTGCATGGGCTCACAGATAAAGGAGCGCATCTGCACGATGCTCTTCTGGAAGATGTCGCCCCTCTGTAGCGTCCAGTCCGCTTCGCTGGTGGCAAGCCGGGCTTGCAGCTCGTCCCAGATCCTCCCGTCGGACCAGTTGCCCACGTGGTCGGTGGGATCGCACTGAAAATACAGGCGCTGTATCTCCGGCGAGCGGGTGCTCACAAGCGCGAAACCGCGGTCGTGCAGAGCGTATATGAGCTCCTCCGTAGAAGGCGGACCTTCTACCAGGATGCCGAACCACCCGAACGGATAGGTGCGGGAGTGCTCCGTGCGGATGTTCGCGGGGATGGCGCTGCGGCAGGGTCCGAAGAAGCCGTCGGCGCCTACCACGAAGTCGCAGTGCAGTACTTCCTCCGGCGCGTCACCATCGAAACGTATCTCTCCAGCCTCGGAGTCAAACCTCGCGCCGCGTCGGAATCTGATCCTCGGCTCTCTGGTATCGAGGTCTTGCAGGCCCACCGCGGCGGCCCCGAAGAGGATCCTTCCGCCGGCTTCTAGCCGGGCCGTGTAGAGGTCCTTCACCACCTCCTGCTGGCCGTAGATCACGATCGACTTGCCGACGAGGTCGGTGAAGTCGATGCGGTGCCCGGCCCAGTCGAAACGGAGTTCGATCCCGTGGTGGACAGCCCCCTCGCGGTCCATCCGGTCGGCGACGCCCGTCTCGCGCAGCAGGCTCGCCGTGCCATCTTCCAGCACCCCGGCCCTGACCGTGGTCTCGACCTCCTCTCGCGATCTGAGCTCCAGCACCACCGACTCTATGCCCCGCAGGTGCAGAAGGTGCGATAGCAGCGTCCCCGCCGGCCCGCCCCCCACGATACCTACCTGTGTGCGCATCGTCCCCTACCTTCCACTGCGGCATAACGAACGCCGGGACGGATCTCCAGGTTCCCTGCAGGGGACCTGGAGACCGCGTAGACCGGCCGATGACGGTGTGGCCCTTCCTCAACCGTTCTCGCCTCCCGACCTCTGGCTCTCGTGGTATTCGGCGATGGCACGCTGGGCGACGGCGAAAGCGGCCCTGGCGGCGGGTACCCCGCAGTAGATAGCCCCGTGAAGGAAGACCTCTTTGATCTCCTCCTCCGTAAGGCCGTTGCGAAGGGCTCCCCTCACATGCAGGCCCAACTCTTCAGGTAGCCCCCGCGCCATGAGCGCTGTCAGGGTGATACAGCTACGGGTCTTGCGGTCGAGCCCGGGTCGCGTCCAGGTCTCGCCCCACGCGTAGCGTGTTATCAGGTCCTGGAAGTCTGCGGAGAACGGCGTCGTTTGCTCCATCGAGGCATCGACGTAGTCGTCGCCCAGAACCTCCCTGCGCGCCCGCATGCCACGCTCGTAGGCCCCATCCTTCGTCATGTGGAAACCTCCCTGTGGTAGAGGATCAGCGCGCGGTCGATAAACCCTCCCGACGAACCCAGGTAGCCTGCCGGGTCGAGGGCGGCGTCTATCTCATCCGGCGAGAGCCGATCTTGCAGGGCCGGCTCCGCCAGTAGCTCGTCCCGGAACGTCTTGCCGCCATCCGCGGCCCGCCGGGCAGCCGTCCGCACGATCTCGTGGGCCTCCAGGCGCCCGAGCCGGTCGGCGACGACCGTCACCACGTTCTCAGCCATAAGCATCACCCCCGTCTCGTCCAGGTTTCGACGCATCCTCTCCGGATAGACCTCCAGCCCCTCCAACGTCTCCCGCACGGCGGCCGCGGCGCCGCCCGTCAGGGAGAGAGCCTCGGAGAGCGCCTCCCACTCGGCGTGCCAGGCGCCGGCGGCGCGCTCGTGCTCGCCGGCCATGGACCCGTAGAGCGTCTGGGTGCTGGCCAGAGCGCGGCGGGTGTTCGCGGTAGCTATTACGGAGAGGATGGGGTTCCGCTTGTGCGGGAGCGTCGAGGAGCCACCACGGCCCTCGCCGGCAGGTTCGGCGACCTCGCCCACCTCGGCCTGGGCCATCAGGATCACGTCCAGGGAGATCTTCCCGAGCACCCCGGCGGCGAGCGAGAGGGAGCCCCCGAGCTCCCCGATCCTCGTCCGGTCGGTGTGCCACGGTACCGCTGGCTCGGCGAGTCCCAGCTCCCGCGCGAACTCCCCGAGTACGGGG
Source organism: Rubrobacter sp. (assembly GCA_036280905.1). Lineage (GTDB taxonomy): Bacteria > Actinomycetota > Rubrobacteria > Rubrobacterales > Rubrobacteraceae > Rubrobacter_D. Next base: position 4,309 of record DASUPX010000266.1, read on the forward strand.
ACGCCGTGGTCGCCGAGTGAGGCGAGCGTCCCTGAGGCCCCACAGAGCTGGGCCGCGAGCCCCTGTTCTCGCACCTCCGTCAGCCTCCGCCTCACCTCCAGAACGGACACGAG
>DASUPX010000267.1:0-4941 GCA_036280905.1 Rubrobacter sp.
GCCAACCCGATACACGTTTCCTCCGCTGCATGATAGATCCGTAACGCGCTAGCACGAACCAACGTTCCGCCGTACGGAATTGTCGTCTTTCCCTACCCTCTCACCGATACGCCACCATCATACTGGATCGCACCACAAGACACGAACCTCCATGGCATGCCGTTGGGTACGGGCCATCATCCTCAGTCCTCACGATACTCGCTAGTTCGGGGCTCGGCGGCCGCATATCGTCGCAGCGTTTCCTGGTCGAGGCTTACCCCCAACCCCGGGCCCTCAGGAACGGTGACGATCCCATGCTCATCCGGGGCGATCGGCTGCTCAAGCAACTCGGTTCGCAGGGCGTTCGGGTTCTGATCGAACTCGAGCAGGTACGAGTTCTGTATGGAGGCTATGAAGTGAAGGTTCGCCGCCAGGCTGACCGCGGTGGAGAATACGTGCGGCACGCAAGGCAGGCTGGCGGCCATGGCAAGGGCCGCGATCTTGCGGCAGGCGGTTATTCCTCCCGACCAGATCACGTCGGGTTGCACGATGTCCACAGCCCGGGCGTCTATAAGATCCCTGAAGCCCGCCAGCCCCGTTCGGGTCTCGTAACCGGCTATGGGTACGTCGATTGCTTCCGCAAGCGCCGCGCTACCTTCGCGGTCTTCGGTTGGGACCGGTTCCTCGAACCAGTGGACCCCGAGACGCTCGAACTCACGACCGGCCTCGAGCGCCGTGGGCTTGGTCCAGGCGTTGTTGGCGTCCACCATGAGGTGCGTGTCACTACCTATCGCCTTGCGCACCGCCTCGACACGCCGCAGATCCTCCGCAAAGGTTACAGTGGCGAAATCGGGGGCGTCCATGTGAACCAGTGGGTTGACCGGGGTATCGGTGGTGCGTCCGACCTTGATCTTCACGTGCCGGAACCCCGCCTCGACGTACCCCCGCGTCTCATCAGCCAGCCCCTGGGCGTCTTTACCCTCCGCGTAGAACCCGGCGCTGGCGTAGGCCCTTACGTGGTCGCGGTAGCCACCCAGCAGGCGATGGAGGGGTAGGCCAGACGTCCGCCCCATGAGATCCCAGAGGGCGATGTCGAGGCCGGAGACGGCCGCGGGGAGCACACCCCCGTCGCCATGCTGGTGAGAGCGGCCCATCATTACCTGCCACAACCACTCCGGCCTGGTGGGGTCTTCTCCGAGTATGCGCGGCACCAGTTCCTCGTGGATCATCGTCTCCACTACCGAGGCCGGCCCCCCGTAGATGGCGGACTCCCCTATCCCAACCTTCCCGTCGTCGGTACCCAGCTCCACCAGGAGGGCAGCCCGAACTGGCATGTAGTGTATGGAATCCGAAAGTGGCTCATCCAGCGGGTACGCAACCTGGTAGGTTCTGGCGTAAGCAATCCTGGACACGGGATCCTCGCTTTCTTCACCTGTCGTTCTTCGAGTACGCAAGCAATTTCGAAGACACTCGCTGACAACAGAGCACCCACGCCTCCCCCGGCACCCGTGCTATATCTTCCCTATGACGTGATCCTGCCTTCGATCCGCCTATTCTGGAGAAGAATCGTAGCAACCGGCGCACGCTCCCGCTACACACCACAAGCTCTCGCGATGACCCAGGTCCACGCTGTAGCGTCTCCAGCCTTGCAAATCGCCGAGGGGTTTGACTCCGGGCAGGGGAACCTACCGCCTGGAATGCCGGGGATCCGACATCCGCAGAAGCTTACCGTCGCGAAGTAGGGCGGATAGATCGGGTGGTTCTCGGATGGCTACTTCCGGCCCCACCCAGAACGGCCGTCGCGGATCACGCTGGTTCCTCCGGAGGACCATAGACTCTTCTGCCGGCCACCAGGGTCTCCAGCACCTCTCCCCCGGCGCTCAGGACGACCAGGTCGGCATCAGCGCCTGGGGCTATCTTGCCTCTGGCCGGTAGGCCGAGGACCGCGGCCGGGGTTGATGTGATCATGCGCAGGGCTTCGTGCAGGGGTATGTTCAGGAACCCTGCCGCGTTGCGGAGGGCGGCGTCCATGGTCAGGACGCTTCCGGCCAGCGATCCCTCGGGCGTTCTGACAGCATTCCCCTCGAGCCGTACCTTGCGATCGCCGAGCTCGTACTCGCCCTCCGGCATGCCGGCGGCCTCCATGGCGTCTGTGACGAGGGCCAGGGCATCGGGACCCTTCTGAAGGTAGGCAATTTCGAGGGCGGCCTCGTGCACGTGGACGCCGTCCGCGATTATCCCGACGCGCGTTCTGTGGTCGGAGAGCAGCGCCCCCACCGCCCCAGGGGCACGGTGCCCCAGCGGGCTCATCGCGTTGTAGAGATGGGTCCCCGTCCCGAGCCCAGCGTCAACGGCCTTCGTGAGTTCCTCGTAGGTGGCGTCGGTGTGGCCGGCGCTTGGAACGACACCGTTTTCGAGAAGCAACCGTATCGCCTCCCTGGCACGTGGAAGCTCTGGTGCCAGCGTCATCATGCTGAGGAGGCCGGATCCTGCGAGCGTCCGTATCAGGCCTAGGTCGATAGGCAGGAGGTTGGCGGGGTCATGAGCTCCTTTGCGCAGCGGGGATAGAAAAGGCCCCTCCAGATGGGCGCCGAGTATCCTGGCTCCGGGAACGTCCCTGACGCCGGAGAGGGCGTCGAGAAAGCGCGGGTAGGTGTGCTCCGGCGACGAGACCAGCGTGGGAAGAAACGAGGTGGTGCCCGTCTTTGGTAGCTCGCGGGCCAGGTGTTTCAGGGCTTCCCCGTCGGGGCCGACGTTCAGGCCGAAGGAGCCGTTTATCTGCAGCTCGACGAACCCCGGGCAGATAAAACCCTCCACCTCTCGCACGTCGGGTGGCAGGTCCAGGATGCGAGGGTCACGGACCACGTCCAGGATTCTTCCTTCACCGAAGACCACGGCGGCGCGGCCCAGAGGCTGCGGAGCGAGCACGTTGCCTAGAAGAGCCCGGGGCGTCACGGGTGGTGTCCGGGAGGCTTCCGGGTCAAACGCGCCTTTCCTGGCGATGGTCATTACCACCAGAGGTCAGGGCCTCGGTGAGCGCCGCCCAGACCACTTCGGGCTCGCGGGTATCGAGATGGTCCATGTGCCCGCACGCCTCGTAGCCCCAGGTCCACAGGTTCTCCACGCCGGCTGCCCTGGCGGCCTCGACGGCGGTCTGGATGTCTGGAACGTCCTCAGGGCCAAGGCCGAAACCCTGGATCCAGATCTCGGTCTCCACACCGTATCGTTCTCCGAGGCTCCCGACCAGACCGGCGAAGTCGCTGACGAACTCGCGAACCGGGCGTCCGAAGGCCTGCCAGTACGGGTCGGTGGCCAGGGTATCGAGGCCGGGCATGCTCGCCACCTTCGACCAGTCCGGGAGGCCGAGCGGCCCCTCGGTGAGCGGAAGCAGGCAGACCGTGTTGCGTCCCCCCTGCGCGTAGACGTGCCCGACCAGCTCGCGCAGAAAGTCAACGAGGGAGTCCTCCCGAAAGGCGATGACCTCGGGGGTCAGGGTGGTGGGCATCGGCCCGCCGAATCGCTCGTGGAACAGTTGTCGGCACAGGTCGCACCGGCAGCTCCACCGGTCTCCGGGAAGGCCGAACTGGGTGGGAAGTGCCCAGTGGGGCTCGTCCCAGAAGATCCTGTCAGCCCCGGTCTCGAGCGCCGCGTCGGCCCAGGAGCGGACAAAGGCCCGGAACTCGGGCCGGTTCGGGCAGCCGGCCCCGACGGACTGGCCGTCGTCGAACACCTGGGAGACCTCCTGGTGGGTTGCCACGAAGAGGCTCTCGGCCTCGCCCCCGAAGGCGTGACCCAGGCCCCAGGGGTTCACCTGAACCTCGAGGCCAACCTCATGCGAGACCTCCACGATGCGCCGCATCTGATCCCGGTAGTAGTTGAAGTCGTTCTCGGAGAAGGTGTGCAGCACGCCGGAAAAGCCGCGTCGGGCAAGATCCTCCATGTCCGAGGCGACGTGACGGAGTATTCGGTTGCCGAAGTAAGATGCTCCCGTGCCGATGTTCTACCTCCCTTTCGGGGTGTCCCGGATCGCCCCGGCCACCCCTTTCCTCCCGCTAGCCCGAACAACGTCCTGCCGCCTACACTACCACCCGGCCGGGACCGGATAAGCGCCCGCCGGCTGACCCGTCTCCCCCTCGGTCGACGCGTCAGCCGAGCCCGCAAGCCCGAAAGATCTGCTCCCAGGTAAAGGATTCCTGCTGCAGGTCGCGCGCCCACGCTATGCGCTCCCTGCTCCTTGCCGCCTCGGTCGAGAGGAACCTGGGGTTTGGCTCGAATCCAACCCGCCACAGGTTGAGACGGTCGGCGTCCCAGCACACCCCGACGGTCCCCTCATCGCCGAGCTTGCCGTTGGTGTGTTCCTCACAGGCGAACGCCAGGAGCTCCATCTCCTCGTCCCCCAGGTCGAACGGACCGCCGCGAAGCTCCCTGGCCAGGACAGCGGCCCTCGGGCCGTGCATGGGGTCGATGCTGTCGTTGACCCTCATGGAGTCGTGGAAGAGGGCGAACAGGAACAGAAGAGACGGGTCGGCCTCGGGCGTCTCGGGCAGGAGGGCGAGGCCCGCGGCGCCGACCCGCATCCAGTGGTCCTGGCCGTGAATGTTCGAGTTCTTGCCCGTAGACCTCTCGAGAACGGCGTCGACCAGGGCCGCAGGGTCCGGGATGGAGACGCTGGGTTCGTCGAGGTGTCGTCGTGGAGTAGTCAAGCTAGTCGTCGATCAGGAAGAGACGGGTGGTCTTGCGGGCGATGTTTCGCCCCCTGTGTGCCCCACTTCCCAGGTCGGCTGGCGGAAGCAAGAAGGCCTCACCCTGGGCGGCGCGCAAGGGTTCGCGGCCGTCGTCGAACTCGTACTCGATCTCGCCCGACAGGACGTACCCGCGGTGACCCTCCTCGCACCAATCATCCCGACGGACTCCTTCTCCGTACTCCACGGTGGCCCAGCGTTTGCCCCCCACATCCGCTTC
>DASUPX010000268.1:0-13770 GCA_036280905.1 Rubrobacter sp.
GGGCGAGCTTGCGATACCGCCGGAGAGTGAGGGCTGGGAGAACCGCATCAAGGAGGCGTACCGGGCGTTCCGGCGGCTCGCCCACGAGCATCCGAACGTGTTCCCGCTGCTCGTCGTCCGGCCGCCGGACACCATGGACGGGGCCTGGCTCGTGGAGGAGTTTCTAAAGACGCTCGGTGGGGCGGGCTTCGACCCCGAGACGGCGCTCTACGCTTTCCGGACGCTCTCCAGCTACGCATCGGGGTACGCGATGGCGGAGATCCGGGGATTTGCCATGGAGCCCGCGGGCGGACGACTCGGTGCCTCCAGGCTGCCCGGCGACGAATTTCCACACATTCAGGAGCTGGGCGACCGCCTGCAGAGGGTAGACCACGACGCCGAGTTCGAGTTCGGCATCGACCTCATCCTCACCGGTCTGAGGGATAAGCTCTGAGCGGAGGTGGCAGGCATCGGGTATCAGGCATCACGGATTCGTTTCTGGGGCCTCACCTCTTGTGGATCTCGCCCGTTATGAGGTGCGTCACCGGCTACGTATTTCGTACGCGTGGGGTCCGAGATTCGTGCAACAGTTCGTCTGGAGGCATTCGGCGGTGAGGCGTTTCGTCGAAGAGCGTCCTCTGGTGTTCTGTGTTCTGAGCACGGTGTTCCTGCTCGGGACCACGTTCCTGTGCAGGGCGGCCTTGCCGGCCGTTCCGTCGGGAGACCTCGCACAGTTGCCGCAGAGAACCTTCCGGCCGCCGGAGGGGATCGGCCTGGTCCTCTCGGACATGAGGAGCCCGGAGACGTTGTTCTGGGCTCTGGCTATAGGGCTCGGGCTGGGCTTGCTCGTCTGGCTCGGCTGGTGGAAGGACGCCGGCTTCACCAGGGTCTCGCGGTGGCGGAACATGCGGCTTCTCGGCTTTCCGCTGTTCGTGTGCGCGTTGACCCTTTCAGGGGGCGTCTTCAGCTCGGGTATCGCGGGCCTCACCTCCACGTTCGTCGTCTTGCTCGTTGCGACCCTCGGCGAGGAGATCATCTTCCGCGGGCTCCTGTGGCGGGCGCTCATACAGAAAGGGCCACTGCTGGCCGTGGTCCTGACCTCCCTGCTCGCGGGTGTGCTGGTGCTCGGCAGAACGGCGACGGATGGCCCGTGGCCAGAAGCCGTCCGCCTCGCGGCCCTGACCTTCTGCGGCGGCTTCACCTACGGCGCGCTTCGCTGGCGCACCGCCTCCATCTGGCCGCCCATTATCGTACACACCATCTTCGCCTTCGTGGTAAGCATCTCCACTCTTGGTGCCTTCAGGTTCCGCCTCGTCATACTGCTCAGCACCGTCGGGTTCATCGCCTACGGCCTCTATCTGCTTCGCAACCCCCGCGTCCGCGCGAACGGTGGCCTCGCGAAGTCGCATCCGTCACGGGTAAGGTAAGAATCGCGACCATCGAGGATACTTACCGGAGGCTCGAAGCCGAACGTATCCTCCAGGCAGGCACGAAAGCTACCAAACAGCATGGGGACCGTGCGCTTGTCTCGTCCGTTCCCGCGAAGAAGCCCGTCCCAAGACCCGAGGTTCTATCGGGTAGCGCAGTTCAGCCCTAGGAAGCAACCTCCTGCAGCTGCCGCTCGAGGTCTTTGATCTCGTCCCTGAGTTTTGCAGCGTACTCGAACTTGAGGTCCTCGGCGGCCTCTAGCATCTCGGCTTCCAGGTCGGCGATAAGCGTGCGGAGCTCGTCCGGATCGCGCGGGGCCTCGCGGCTCGACTTCTTGCCCGCCTTGTAGAGTCCTTTGGCCTCGGCGGCTATGAGGATATCCGAGACGCCCTTGGTTATGGTGCGTGGCTCGATGCCGTGCTGCTCGTTGTAGGAGGCCTGGATCTCGCGCCGGCGATCCGTCTCCCCAATGGCGACGCGCATGGAGTCGGTCTCCTTGTCGGCGTACATGATGACCCGCCCTTTCACGTTTCGCGCGGCCCGGCCGATGGTCTGGATGAGGGCCCGCTCCCCGCGCAGGAAGCCTTCCTTGTCCGCATCCAGAATGGCGACTAGCGTGACCTCAGGAAGGTCGAGTCCCTCGCGGAGCAAGTTGATGCCAACCAGCACGTCGAACTCGCCGGTGCGTAGACCGCGGATGATCTGGATCCGGTCCAGGGTCTCTATGTTGGAGTGCATGTAGCGGGCCTTGACGTTGTGCTCCAGTAGATAGTCCGTCAAATCTTCTGACATCTTTATGGTGAGCGTGGTGATAAGGACCCGCTCGCCGTGCTCCACGCGCTTGGCGACCTCGTTCAGAAGGTCGTCGATCTGGTTCTTCGTCGGGCGAACCTCGACCTCCGGGTCGATGAGGCCGGTCGGGCGGATGATCTGCTCCACTATCTGGCCCGAGTTCTCCAGCTCGTACGGCCCCGGTGTCGCAGAGACGAAGACCATCTGGCTGGTCTTGAGCAAGAACTCGTCCCACATCAGCGGCCTGTTGTCCAGCGCAGAAGGAAGCCTGAAGCCGAAATCGACCAGGGTGGTCTTCCTGCTCCTGTCCCCGTTGTACATGCCCCTGACCTGGGGCAGCGTTATATGCGACTCATCGATGAAGGTAATGTAGTCATCGGGGAAGTAGTCGAGCAGGGTGTACGGCGTCGAGCCGGCGGGCCGGCCGTCGAGGTGACGGGAGTAGTTCTCGATACCCGAGGTGTAGCCCAGCTCGCGCATCATCTCCAGGTCGTACTGGGTGCGCTGCTTGAGACGGTACGCCTCGAGCACCTTGCCCTCGCCCTCGAGCTCTGCAACGCGTTCCTCCGCCTCCGCCTCGATGTTCTTGACGGCGATCGCGAGCCTGTCCTCACCGGTCACGAAGTGGGTCGCGGGGTAGACGGTAAGGGTGTCATGCTCGCGCAGTATCTCACCCGTCAGGGGGTCGGCCTCCGTCATGTTCTCGACCTCGTCCCCGAAGAAGGAGATGCGGTAGATCGTATCCTGGTAGGCGGGGTGCACCTCCAGCACGTCCCCCTTTACCCTGAAGTTGCCGCGATTGAGCTGGAAGTCGTTCCTGGTGTACTGGATCCTGACGAGGTCCCTGAGCACGTCGTCGAGGTCGTAGAAGCCGCCCTGCTCCAGGAGAACCATCTTGGAGCGGTACTCCTCCGGACTGCCGAGGCCGTAGATGGCGGAGACGCTCGCGACGACTATCACGTCCCGCCGCGTAAACAGCGAGCTCGTCGCGGAGTGCCTTAGCCGGTCTATGTCCTCGTTTATCTGGGCGTCCTTCTCGATGAAGGTGTCGGTGCGCGGGACGTAGGCCTCGGGCTGGTAGTAGTCGTAGTAGCTGACGAAGTACTCGACCGCGTTGTTGGGGAAGAACTCGGCGAACTCGCTGGCGAGCTGGGCGGCGAGCGTCTTGTTGTGCGCGATGACGAGCGCCGGCCTGCCGGCCTGCTCGATCACCCGCGCCATCGTATGGGTCTTCCCCGATCCTGTAACGCCGAGCAAAGTCTGCGCCTTCAGGCCAGCATCGAGGCCCGAAACGAGCTGCTCGATGGCCCGCGGCTGGTCGCCCGTAGGCAGATATTCGCTGTTTACCCGGAACCCGCTACGCGTCGAATTCTCCATGCAGAAACCTCGAAACCCCTTGTGGATGGTGAAGCGTCACGCCCCTGAAACGCACCATCAGATTGTACCGCGAACCCGGGTATTTTCTCGGCCTAATCCGTGCGGTTGAAAACTACACCTCCCGGCTAGCCAGGGTCTCCCTGCAGATCTTTGCCGTAGAGGTCTCGGTAGGTCTTCTGTGCCTCGAGAACCTTATCCACGTACTCGCGGGTCTCTTTGTAGGGAATGTCCGTCTCGATGTCGAAGCCCTCGTCGGAGGTCCAAGCGTTGACGCTTCCCTCTCCCGAGTTGTACGCAGCGAGCATGAGCCGCTCGTCGCCGTCGTACCTGTCGTTGAGGTAGCCGAGGAACCAGGTCCCCAGCTTTATGTTGACCCCGGGGTCGTGGAAGTCGCCCTCTATACCGCTGTTGCGTTTGATGTAGCTGGCCGACTGCGGGAGCAGTTGCATGAGCCCGTAGGCCTCCTGGTGGGACTCGGCGTTGGGCCTGAAACGGCTCTCGGTGTAGATCACTGCCGCGACGAACGTCGGCTCCAGGTCGTTCTCCTCGCTGGCCTTGCGGATGGCCTCCTCGTACTTGAGGGGATACACCGTATGGGAGACCGTGTCTGGCACCCTCAGCGCAAACGGCAAGATGGCCAGGATGGCGACGAGCACCATCAGCAGCAGCACGAGGCGGCGCCTGCGCGCCCGCGACCTGCCATACCTGCGCCTCTTATCGTAGGTGGCCGTGGTATCCCCCCTGTGAGACCTTGCGCCCGATATCTTCCGCCTGCTCCCTCAGCCTGTCCAGATCGCCGTCGTTGTGTACGACGAGGTCGGCCCGACCTGCCTTCTCCTCCCCCGTGTACTGACGCGATTCTATAGCCTCGAGGGCGGCACCGTCGATGCCCCTCTCCCCCACCCAGGTCCTATGCCTCTCTTCCGGCACCAGGACGGCGACCGTGTAGTCGAAATCCGCTTCCCGCCCCGTCTCGAAGAGCAGCGGTATCTCGACCACGAACACCTCGGCCCCCGAAGCCTCGATGCGCCGGTCCGTCTCGTCACGCACCAGAGGATGGAGTATCTCTTCCAGATCCCGCAGCGCCCCGGCGTCGCCGAACACCTCGCGGCCCAGTGCCTTCCGGTCGATGCCGTCGGAACCCCTGACATCTTCTCCGAAGCGCCGTACGACCCTGGAGATGGTTTGCTGATCGTGCTTCAAAAGATGGTGGACCATCTCGTCGGCCGAGGACGTCTCTGCGTTCGGCAACTCGCCGAGCAATCGGACCAGGGTGCTCTTGCCCGACGCGAAAGGGCCGGTGACGGCGATGGTCACCGGCCCTCTCATAGAGGTTCCCTGTTGGGTGTGCTCTGCTATCGTTCCTCGAGGTCGAGGTCGGCCAGCGCGTCGAAGGCACCGGTACGCAGGCCGCTGCCCTCGCTGCTGCTCCTGCGGTCGGAGCCGCGCTGCTCGGGCTCGCGGCGCGGACGCTCCTCGCGGCGGGGGCGCTCCTCGCGGTCCTCGCGCTTGGGCCGGAGGCTCAGGGAGAGCCTGCGACGGCGGGCGTCCACGTCGATGATGCGGGCGTCCACCTCATCGCCGGAACGTACGATCTCGTCGGGCGTCTCCACATGGTGGTCGGCCAGCTCGGAGATGTGAATCAAGCCCTCCACGCCTTCTGCGACCTCCACGAAGGCCCCGAAGGAGACAAGCTTGGTCACGCGGCCGTGGATCTGCTCCCCGACGTTGACCCGCTCGACTATCTCCTGCCAGGGGTCCTTCCTGGTCTGCTTGAGGCCGAGCGAGATCCGCTCGCGGTCACGGTCCACCTCGAGCACCTTGACCTCGACCTCCTCGCCAACCTCGACGACCTCGCTCGGATGGTCGACGTGCTGCCAGGAGAGCTCGGAGATGTGGATCAGGCCGTCTATGCCCTCCAGGTCCACGAAGGCCCCGAAGTCAACAAGGTTGGAGACGGTGCCCTTGACGATCATGCCCTCTTCGAGCGAGGTCAGGATGCGCTCGCGCTCCTCCTTGCGCTCCTCTTCGAGGACGGCGCGACGGCTGAGGACCACGTTGTTGCGGCTCCGGTTGAGCTCGATGACCTTGCACTCCAGCTTCTGGCCGAGGAAGGAGTCGAGGTTCCTGACGCGCCTGATGTCGACGAGGCTCGCGGGCAGGAATCCGCGCAGGCCGATGTCCAGGATCAGGCCGCCCTTGACGACCTCGATGACCGGACCCTCGACGGTGCGCTGCTCGTTGTAGGCCTCCTCGATGCGGTTCCAGGCCCGCTCGAAGGCGGCCCGCTTGGCGGAGAGGATGAGACGCCCGTCGGCGTCCTCCTTCTGCATCACCAGCGCCTCGAGGTGCTGCCCGAGCTCGACAACCTCGTGCGGGTCGGCGCCCTTACGGATGGTCAACTCGTTGGAGGGTATGAGACCCTCTGACTTGTAGCCGATGTCGACGAGGACCTCGTCGCGGTCTATTCGGACCACGTCGCCCTCCACGATATCCCCGTCCTTGAAATCTATGAGGACGCTCTCGTCAACGGGGATTATCTCCCCGTTCTCCTCCCGGAAGAAGTCCTTCATGGTCAACTCTCGGGATGTGTCTTGTGTTAGGTCAGTCATGAAACAGTTGCTTTCCTTCTCTTTGCTTGACGGGTGCAGATTATACAGCAATTGGAGAGCCGTCAGCGGTTAGCCCTCAGCCTTCAGCTTTTTTGCTGACTGCTGATCGCTGATGGCTGATAGCTCTTCTTACAGCGGCTTCACCTGCCCCCATCTATCGCCAACCTTGGCCTCGACCTCAAGTGGCGGCTCGAGGTCGTAGGCGGCGACCATCCTGTCTACCGCAAGGCCAGCCACCTCCTCGACCGTATCCTCGTCCACGTCGAAGACGAGCTCGTCGTGGACCTGCATGATCATATCGGCCCCGAGCGGCCCCAGCCGGGGCGCGAGATCCACCATGGCCACCTTGATGATGTCGGCCGCCGTGCCCTGTACGCGGGCGTTGAACGCGATCCTCTCCCCCAGCTTCCTTACGTTCTTGTTGGGGTTCCGGAGCTCGGGGACGTAACGCCGCCGCCCGAAGAGCGTCGTGGAGTACCCCAGCTCTTCGGCCTCCTGCAAAGTCTCCTGCATGAACTCCGTGACCCTGGGGTAGCGTTCGAAATAGCGTTTGATGTAGCGCTCCGCCTCGGCAGGGTGCACGTTGCCCAGCCTCGTCGCCAGGCCGAACCCGGAGATGCCGTAGATGATGCCGAAGTTGACCATCTTGGCCCTCCTCCGCAGCTCGGGCGTAACGCTCTGCATGCGCACGTCGAAGACCTCGGAGGCCGTGCGAGTGTGGATGTCCTCGCCATTTACGAACGACTCCACGAGCGCCGGCTCTCCCGTCATGTGCGCCAGGATCCTCAGCTCTATCTGCGAGTAGTCGGCCACGACCAGCCTCCGCCCCGGTGAGGCCGTGAACGCGTCCCTGATCCTGACCCCCATCTCGGTGCGGACGGGGATGTTCTGAAGGTTGGGTGAGTCGCTGGAGAGGCGTCCGGTCGCCGCCCGCGTCTGCTGCAGGGTGCTGTGTATGCGGCCCTCGTCGGTGATGAGCTTGATCAGGCCGTCGATGTAGGTGCCCCTGAGCTTGGTTAGCTCGCGGTACTCGATGATGCGGTCGGCGACGGGATGCTCGATGGCGAGCTGCTGCAGGACCTTGGCATCCGTGGAGTACCCGGTCTTGGTCTTCCTGACTGGGGGAATACCCATCTCCTCGAAAAGGACCTCGCCGAGCTGCTTGGGCGAACCGATGTTGAAGGGGTGGCCCACATCCTCGTATATATCCCGCTCCACATCCGAGATACGGGCGTCGAGGTCCTGCCCGACCCCCTCCAGGGTCTCGGCGTCCACGGGCATCCCGACGTCTTCTATCTCCCCGAGCACGCGGGCGAGCGGAAGCTCCACGTCGTAGTAGAGCCTGGCCAGACCCATCTCCTCCAGCTCCTTTCGCAGCCGCGGCGAGAGCGCGTGGATCTGCGCAGCCCTCCTCGCCGACTCCGCGACGGCGTGATCCCCGTGCGACAGGTCCACCTCGGCCAACCCCCTCTCGGCGGCGAGCGTCTCGAGCTCGTAGCTCCCGAGACCCGGCTTTACCAGGTAAGCCGCCAGGTAGGTGTCGAAGTCCGCATCAAGCACCCCGAGCTTTTTGGAGTCGTGCACCTGCAGGGAGCCGTCTGGCACCCCCTCCGTAACGCGCACCTCTTTCTCCGAGACGGCGACGCACCAGCGCCCGCTGTCGTCGTCGACCGGGGAGGCGGCGACGGGCTCGAATGGCAGCCCGAGCGGCCCATCGGAGATGCTCACCTCCAGGCGCTCGACGGGCGGTAGCTCTTCCCCACCGGCGACGGGCAGCTCGGTTAGCCGCGACTCCAGGGTGCGGAACTCGTAACGCCTGGTGATGTCCCTGATGTTCGGCGATATACCCTCGAAGCGGAGCGAGGCCGGGTCGAGCTTGACGGGCACGTCGAAACGCATCCTGGCGAGCTCGAGCGACATGAAGGCGTTCTCACGTCCCTCTTCGAGCTTGTTGCGCGTGCCCCTGGCCGAGATGTTCTCCAGGTTCTCGTAGACGCCGTCGAGCGTGCCGAACTGCTTGAGAAGGTTCGCCGCGCCCTTGGGACCGATGCCACGCACGCCTGGGATGTTATCCGAAGAGTCACCCGTCAGGGCCTTGTAGTCGGGGATCTGCTCCGGCGTCACACCGTACTCCTCGATGACCTCGTCCCTGCCGTATGTCTTGGTCTCCGAGACGCCGCGGGTGGTCCTGAGCACCCGCACGTCGCCGTTGACGAGCTGCATGGCGTCCTGATCGCCGGTTACGATGTACAGCTCGTCGCCCTCGGGCACCTGACGAGACATGGTGGCCAGGGCGTCGTCGGCCTCGAAGCCCTCGGCCGTGATGGCGGGAACGTTCATGGCATCCAGGATCTCGTCCATGTGGTCGACCTGAGACCTCAGGTCCTCCGGCATCGCAGAGCGCTGCGCCTTGTACTCGGGGAAGATCTTCAATCGAAACTCGGGCATCCCACCGTCCCACACGACCCCCAGGCCCACCTCTTCCTCAGTGTCGAGTAGCTTGAGCAGCATGCTCGTAAACCCGTACAGCGCGTTCGTGGGGAGGCCGCTCGAGGTACTGATGCTCTGCGGCAGCGCGTAGAACGCCCTGTACAGGAGAGAATAGCCGTCGATAAGGTAGATCCGCACTACCCGGATTATACCGGACGACGGCACGGATTCCCGCCCCTCGAGCCTTCAGCTGTCAGCTTTCAGCCCTCAGCAAGAGCAAATAGCTGATCGCCGAGGGCTGGAGTCTGACTGCTCTAGATGCGTTCGAAGACGAGTTTCCCTTCGGCCCGCTTCAGCCAGTAGCGGTCGAGTACGTAAGAGACATACATCCGAGCGGTGATGCCGGCTGCGGATTGGTGGGATGCGGCGCCAGCCGCTTCCCTGGCGCTTTCGCGCGTCTCCCAGAGGCAGAACGAGAGGCATTCGCCCCTCTCGTTTGCCTGACCCTTGAAGTACTTGAGCAGGCCACCGGAACGTAACGCTTCTTCGTAGGCGCGGTCGTCGTGCTCGCGCAGGAGGTCGACGTCGGCGTCGGGCCGCCGCACGGAACGAAAAACGACCAGGTAAAGTCGCTCGAAAGGATATTCGGAGAGAGAAGACCAGTCGAAGCCGGTCTGGATGGGCCGGGCGGCATAGTCAGGATGCCTGGGGGAGATTTCAAGGCAGGACTCTTTGAGGTCCGCCCCTGGATGGAGGGCCATGGATCACCTTTCAAAAATGGACTCTAAACGTCACCTCCTGGTACCATCCAGAGACCTTTGAACCGGCCCTTCCTGCCTATCACGGTTCCACGCAAGTCGCCAGGTTCCCTTGGCGCCGTGTGCCCGAACCCGTAGCCGCTCCACTCGCGTCGCTTGAGCCGCCACGAGGGTGCGTAGAAAGTAGGCGCGAAACGGAAATGTAATCCAATTAACACACTGCCAACTATACGCGCTCAGAAAAGCGTTGTCCAGCCGACCGATGAAGAAAGCCAGACAACATTCCTGGGGCCGAAACCTGCAGCCTTTTCTCGTCCTGACAGCCAGTTTTCCAGAAGGTTGGGCTAGATCTCGCCGAGGTAGGCTTCCCTAACCTTGGGATCCTGGCGCAGCTTTTCGGCCGAGGCGGAGTTGACGATGCTTCCGGATTCGAGCACGTAGCCGCGGGTGGCGATCTCGAGGGCCACGTTGGCGTTCTGTTCTACGAGGAGGATGGTCGTGCCTTGCGCGTTGATCTCCTGGATGGTCTGGAAGATTCGCTCCACGAGGACGGGTGCGAGGCCCATCGACGGTTCGTCCAGGAGGAGGAGAGTAGGGCGGCTCATGATAGCCCGGCCGATGGCCAGCATCTGCTGCTCGCCCCCCGACATGGTGCCGGCCTCCTGTTTCACGCGTTCTTGCAGGCGTGGGAAAAGCTCGAAGACGCGGTCTATATCCTCGCGGATGCCGGCGTTGTCGTTCCTGTGGTAGGCACCCATCTCCAGGTTCTCCTGCACCGTCATGCGGTGAAAGATCTTGCGTCCTTCCGGGCTCTGGGAGATGCCCCTGGAGATCATATCGTGGGCGGGGAGGCCCTGGATCTCCTCTCCCGCGAAGCGGATCTTGCCCTCCCTCGGCGGCAGGACGCCGTGGATGGAGCGAAGGGTGGTGGTCTTGCCAGCGCCGTTGGAGCCTATAAGGGTAACGACCTCTCCCTCGTCGACGGTCAGAGAGATGCCGCGCAGCGCCTGGATGTGCCCGTAGTAGCTGTGTACGTTGTCCAGCTCGAGGAGCGGCATGCTAGCCCGTCTTCGCCGTTCCGAGGTAGGCCTCTATCACCTTCGGGTCCTGGCGAACCTCTTGCGGCAGGCCCTCGGATATCTTCTCGCCGTGGTCCAGGACCGTCACCCGGTCGGAGATGCGCATCACGACCCGCATCTCGTGTTCGATCAGGAGCACGGCAATACCCCGCTCATCGCGGAGCCTACCTATGAGGTCCGTGAGCCGCGCCGTCTCCTGCGGGTTCATGCCGGCTGTTGGCTCGTCCAGAAGCAGGAGCTTGGGTTCAGAGGCTAGTGCCCTAGCTATCTCCAGCCTCCGCTGGTCGCCGTAGGAGAGGTTCTTGGCGAACACCTGCCTGCCTTCTATGCCGGCGAAGTCAAGGAGCTCGACGGCCCGGTCGTGGGCATCGCGCTCCTCGCGCCGAGTACCGGGTAGACCCAGGATGGACCCTACTATGTTGCCCTTCAGGCGGGTGTGCATACCGGAGAGCACGTTCTCCACAGCGCTCATGGTGTCGAAGAGCCTGATGTTCTGGAAGGTGCGCCCGATGCCCATCTGCGCCCTTCTGTGGGCTTTGAAGCGCGTCACGTCTCGGTCCAGAAAGCGGAAGCTGCCGGAAGTCACCGGGTAGAGCCCGCTCACCATGTTGAAGAACGTGGTCTTGCCAGCTCCGTTCGGCCCGATCAGGCTCACTATCGAGCGCTCGGGGATGTCGAAGTCAACCGAGTTGACCGCCACGAGCCCACCGAACACCTTGGTGATGCCGCGCGCCTCCATGATGTTGGCGCGGTTCTCGCCGGCTGCGTTCTCGTTGGTGACGCTCTCCTCACTCATTGACGTTTCCCCCTAGCGCGTCTCCGAAGTCGCCACCCTCGCCGCTGCGGAGCTCTTCGGCGCGCTGGCGGTTGGGAATAATGCCTTCGGGTCTGAGCAGCATCATCAATACCAGGATAACGCCGAACAGGAAGAAGTTGTACTTCGGTATATCGGCCTGGCTGAGCAGCGTGCTACCCACGGCGTTGCCGAGGGCGTGCACCCACTCGTTTATCTGGGGCAGCAGGTAGAAGTTCAGCCCCTGAAGGAGGATGGCGCCGAGGATCACGCCGTAGATATTGCCCATGCCGCCCAGGATGACCATGCACAGCACGATGATGGAGATGTTGAACGAGAACGCATCGGGGAAGATGTTCTTGATGAACGCGCCGTAGCAGGCGCCGGCCAGGCCGCCGAAGACGGCGCCGAGGGCGTAGGCCCACAGCTTCGTCGTTACCGGGTTTATGCCCATGGCCGCTGCGGCGGTCTCGTCCTCGCGGACCGAGATCCAGGCCCGTCCCAGCCGTGAGTCCCTGAGGCGCACGTTCACGAACACGGTTACCAGAACGAGAACCAGGATCGTGTAGTACCAGGGGTGGAGGTAGAGCGTGCTGAAGCGCTGCCAGGCGTCAAGGCTGTCTGGCAGGATCTGGATACCCGGCGAGTCGATGGCCTTGATGCCTATGGTGCCGTTGGTCAGGTTGAAGCCGCCGAGGTTATCGCCGTTCTGGAAAAAGCGGGGGATGATCTCGCCGAACCCGAGCGTGACTATGGCCAGGTAGTCACCGCGCAGCCTCAGGGTCGGAGCACCGATGATCACGCCGCAGAGGCCGGCGAAGGCCGCGGCGACGAACAGGAGTATCCAGAACGAGATGTGTATGCCCGGAACCTCCTCGCCGGTGAGGCTCGTCGCGGTCGACCCCAGGGAGAAGCTCACCTGGCTGAACTGCGTCGAGGCGAACCAGCCGACGGCGTAAGCTCCCAGGGCATAGAAGGCGACGAAGCCGAGGTCCAGCAGCCCGGCAAACCCGACCACGATGTTCAGGCCAAGCGCGAGAAGAATGTAGATGGCGATGATGATGACCGGGAAGAGCAGGTCAAGCTCGAACGTCTCGTCTACCAGCGGGAACACGAGGGCGACCGCGATGAGAACAGCCGGGATACCGTACTTTCTCAGCGCTGCCACGGCGCTACTGACCGCCCCCCTGGACCGCTGAACGGTCACCGAGCAGGCCCGTCGGCCTGAACACCAGGACGAGGATAAGCACGGCGAAGATCACGATCGCCGTCCACCTGACGCCTATGTACTGGTCCGCCATGGATCCGATGACCCCGATGAGTAGTCCCCCGACAACGGCCCCCGTGAGGTTGCCTATCCCTCCGAGAACGGCTGCCGTGAACGCGTACAGGCCCTGGGTGAAGCCCACGTTGAACACCGTGATGCCGTTGAAGAGGCCGTACATCACGCCTGAGGCGCCGGCGAGTATGCCGCCGAGAAGGAACGTGATGGAGATGGTGCGGTTCACGTTGATCCCAACCATCGACGCCGCCTCCTTGTCCTGGGCCACGGCCCGCATCGCCTTCCCCTGCTTGGTGTTGCTTATGAAGTAGGAGAGGGCCACGAGCAGCGGGATGGTCACCCCGATCACGAAGAGGTCCTTCCAGCGAAAGACGACGGCGTCGGTGGGCAGGATGTTGGCGTCGGAGATGAGCTCGGGGAATGGGACCTGGGCTGGCCCCTTCCACACGAGCCCGACGTTCTGCAAGATGAAAGACATGCCGATGGCCGTTATTAGAACCGCCAGCCGCGGCGAGTTTCGTAGCGGCTTGTAGGCGACGCGTTCGATTCCCACGCCGAGAAAGCCGCAGGCGACCATCGCGACGACCATCGCGATCAGCACGCCGGCCACCTTGAGCAAAAACCCGGAGCCGGCGCCTATGGGTCCGAAGAGGCTCAGGCCGGCGAACGTACCCGAGAGCACGGTGATACCCACGAAAGAGCCGATCATGAAGTTGTCGCCGTGGGCGAAGTTGATGAGCTCGATGATTCCGTAGACCAGGGTGTAGCCCAACGCCACGAGGGAGATGATGGCCCCGTTGGTGATGCCTATGACGAGCTGCGAGGTAAACTGCGCAGGCTCCTGTACCGCCTGCACGCCGAGTAAAACCAGCAGCACCGCCACCAGGGCCACGGCGATGCGAGAGCCCCAGCTCGAGTCCCTGACGCTATCTATCAGAGCCCTGGAGCGTGACTTTGACGCTTCAACCGTCGTCATGAGCGTCCTCTGCTAGGGAGCCGGGGCCGGCAAATACCGGCCCCGCATTAGGCTCCATTCTACTGCATGTCCTCGACGTCCAGGATACGGTCGAGCTTCCACTCGCCGTCCTCGACCTCCTGGATGGAGAGCCTCGTGAGGCTGGTGTCTCCGTCCTCGTCGAAGCTCCAGGTACCGAGCACGCCCTTGAAGTCCTGCGTCGCGAACACCTGCTCTACCACGGCCTGGCGGTCCGGCACGTCGCCACCCGCGTCCTCGGATGCC
>DASUPX010000269.1:0-25775 GCA_036280905.1 Rubrobacter sp.
GTCCATCGTCCCCGTGCCGCGGAGCACGCCATCCCCGCCTTCGAGCGAGGCGGAGGCCAGCTCGAACTCCGTCTCCTTCGACACGTTGAACAGGCCGAGCGTGGTGACCTCTGCGAGGTCGGTGATCCTGAACCTTCCCTCGCCGACGAACCTGGTGCCGTCGTTGATCCGGCCCGGCGCCGAGCGCAACTCCAGCACGCCGGCACCCGTGTCTATGGTGCCACCCGCTGTGAAGGCCACATCGTCCACGGTCACCTGGTCGCTTCCAGGAAGGGGTAGCAGGGGGGATGAGACGACGAACCTGCCCTTGTTGACGACCCGCGGGGCGTCCACGCAGCAGGTCATGCCGCTGATGATGGCCCCCTCGGCCGCCGAGTACCTGCCGTTGTTGACGATCCTGGACCCCGCGCCGATGACCAGGGGAACGTTGCCCTGGCTGAGTATCCCGTTGTTGAGGAGGTCGCCGGAGAGCACCTTCGTGGCCGACCCGTCTATGTTGTTGAACGACAGGGGCCCGGTGGTTACGTCGATGTCGAGGCTTCCGCCGGTCCAGTTGAGGTTGTTGGTAACCGTGATGTGCCCACCCGTCAGAGAGACGCCGTCGCCTTCCAGGCCGAGCGAGGCGACGGTAATGTCCTCGCCGAGGGCCACGTGAGCCGGCGCGCTCTCGGTCCGCCTGATGATGGCCTGATCGTCCGAGGCGGACTTGCCAGGATAGGTCTCCTTGCAGTCCCCCTCCGGGTGCCAGTTGCACGAGTTCACCCAGTTGCCGTCGTGCCCCTCGCCCGTCCACTCGAAGCTCTCGCCCGCGTGGGCCGGCTGCTGCCACAAAATCGTCATCACGGACAGAACGAGAAGCGAGATCAGGGTTGCCCCAACCCGCCCCGGCGTGCCCCGGCCGTACGCCAACCCCCAGGTTGCCTCCATAGCCCCATGAACAGCATTCCGCCCCTTCATCTCCACACGACCCCTTTCTCCGTGGCCTACGCTGCACGGAGAAGTCTGCCGTCAGGACCGTCAGGAGGCCATCCACACTACACTCACGCTTCCCCTACATTCGAGAATGAGTCAGTTGAGCGAATGTGGCAGAAGCAAGGAATCGGACGAGGAATCACGGTGCGTCCAGGATAGGTGAGCGTCTGGACTTCCAGAACCCCCTCATCCCCGGGCACGAACATGCACGGATCTTCTTGTCCGTCATTCCCGCGGAAGCGGGAATCCACGGCCTGCCGAGAGCGTTGGCGTTCGCGCAGAGCCGTAGACGTATGACCGGATCCCACGCCGAATGAAACCAACGGCCTCTCGCCTCGTACATACAAATGGCCGGGCCGGTATCATCCCCCTCCTATTACGAGCCCGGCCGCTCTTTTCGGCTGATTCGTTCGTCGGAATCATGGGTGCCATCGAGTACAATTTCGGGGATGGCAGAGGGGATGCTCGCGGATCGTCAGATGCTCAGGGCCAAGCTCTACGTGCCACGTGGGAGGCCAGGCGCCGTCGCCCGTGCGCGTCTGTACGAGCGGCTGGATGAGGGGGTGCGGCGCGATCTCACGGTCATCAGCGCGCCTGCCGGATTCGGCAAGACCACGTTGCTCGCGGACTGGAGCAGGCAGAGCGAGCTTCCCGTGGCCTGGGTCTCGCTGGACGAGAGGGACGACGACCCGATCCGCTTTCTCTCCTACCTTCTGGCGGCTATCGGCACGATCCACGAAGGATTCGGGGAACCCACGCGAGCCTTCCTCCGCTCCCTGCCCTCGGGAGACGAACTGGAGCCCGTCCTCACCGCCTTGAGCAATGAGATCCTGGACCTGCCCAGCGATTTCGTGCTCGTCCTGGACGACTACCACGTGCTGCGCTCCCGGGAGATCCACGAGGCTCTGGCTTTCTTGCTGGAGTACGCGCCGCCGCCGATGCGCCTCGTCCTCGCCGGGCGTGGGAGCCCGCCGCTACCGCTCGCGAGCCTGCGCGCCGAGGGAAGGCTGACCGAGCTTGGCGAGGCCGACCTGCGCTTCACCGTCGATGAGGCCGCGGACTTTCTCGGCGGCACCATGGGGCTGGATCTCTCCGGCGAGGGCGTCGCGGCCCTCGAGGACGGAACGGAGGGTTGGATCGTGGGCCTCCTGCTGGCGGCGCACGCCGTGAAGGGACGCGGTGACAGCGCGGACGGTCCGGAGTCTCTCCCGGGGGGTACGCGTCACGTCTTCGACTACCTGGCCGAAGAAGTGCTCTCCCGCCAACCGGAAGAGGTCAGAGAGTTCATGCTCTCTACCTCCGTCGTGGAGACCTTGAGCGCCCCGCTCTGCGAGGCGCTCACCGATACGGAAGACGCAAGGTCGATGCTGGAGAGGCTGGAGCGGGACAACCTGTTTCTCGTTCCGCTGGACGAGGAAGGACGCTACTACCGCTACCATCACCTCTTCGCCGCCTTTCTTCGCGAGCATCTGGGGCGCACGCATCCTGGCGCCGTAGCCGGTCTGCACCGTCGAGCCGGGCTCTGGTACGAGCGAGACCGCTGTCTGACCGGGGCCGTGGAGCACGCCCTGGCCGCAGGCGACTTCGGGTGGGCAGCAGATCTGATCGAGGAAGAGACCGGCGCGCGACGCAGGTACGTCGACGCCTCCCAGTTGCGACTATGGCTGGACGCCCTGCCCGAAAGGATGGTGAGCACCCGGCCGAAGCTCTGTCTGCTCGGCGCCTGGGCGCTTGCCCACTCCGGAGAGCTGGAAGACGCCGAGCGCCGCCTCCTGCATACGGAGGCCGCCCTGGGCCTCGACATCGACGTCCCCACCATCGACGACCTCTCCGATGAAGTACGGACCATGCTGGGAGAGGTTTGCATCATCCGCGCCCGCCTGGCCGCCTTGCGGGAGCAGGCGCCGCTAACCACCAGGCTCTCCAACAGGGCCCTCCAGCTGTTGCCGGAGCACGAAGTACGTTTGCGCGGCGGCGTGGCGCTGGACCTGGGACACGCTTATTGCTCGACGGGGGAGTTCGATCTGGCAAGCGAGGCGTTCGCCGAGGCAGCGGCCACGGGCCGGGGCGCAGACAACCTCAGGACGGCCCTCTTCGCCTTCCATTACCAGGCCCAGCTGGAGATCGCGCGCGGACACCTCGGGAAGGCGGAGAGCCTGCTGCTCGACGGGAAGCGGCTGGCCGAAGATCACCCCGATAGTGTGCCCTCGGTCGCCGGCATCATCGACGTCGGGCTGGGCGACCTCGCCTACCAGCGCGGGGATCTGGACGCGGCGCGTCGTCTCTTCGAAGCAGGGATCGAGCGCGGCACGCAGAGCGGGGAGGCGAAGATCCTGGTCTACGGGTACGTCGACCTGGCCCGTGTCTGCGTCGCCCGTGGCGACGCAGACACCGCGCTCTCGCTCGTACGGCGGGCCGGCAGGCTCACGCCGAGATGGCCGCTCATCTGGGCCTGGCAGGCGCGGTTCTGGCTGGCCCAGGGCGACGTGGCGTCCGCGGCGCGTTGGGCCAGGGAGTACGGGACCTCTGAAGACTACCTGAACTACCCGCGTCACCTGGAGCGCATCAGCATGACCCGCGTGCTCCTCGCAGAGGGCAGAACCGAAGAGGGTTTCGAGGCCCTGGAGGGACTGCTTGCTGAGGTCCGGTCCTCGGGGATGACGGCCTACGAGATGGAGTTGCTCGTGTTGCTGGCGCTCGCCTCGGAACGGAGCGGCGAGACCGAACAGGCGATGGACCTCCTGAAGGCGGCGCTGGCGCTCGCGGAGCCGGAGGGCTTCGTGCGCGTGTTCCTCGACGAGGGACCGCCGATGGCCGCCCTGCTGAGGACCCTGATCCAGCACCACCACAACGGTGGGCTCCGGACATCCCCGAACGGCTCTCCAGAAGGCTACGCAGGCACCCTGCTCGAGCGCTTCGCCCTCGAAGCGCAACCCGCGGGCAACAAAACCACCAGGGAGGCGCCAGCCCCCGGCATCGAGCCCCTCAGCGACCGCGAGACGGAAGTCCTCTCGCTGGTCGCCGACGGCCGCACCAACTCACAGATCGCCGCCGAACTCTACCTCTCCGTGGGCACCGTCAAAGCGCACGTACACCACATCTTCGGCAAGCTCCTGGTGCGCAACCGCTCCCAGGCCGTCGCAAGGGCCCGCGAACTGCGCCTGCTGGATTAGATAGCTGACAGCTGACCGCTCCAATTAAACCTCCCATAAACCACCAGATACGACCTTCGCTAGATGGAGCATGCCTGGCTGGCCCTTAACCTCATCACAGGTTCAGTAGAGGGGAGTTCAGAGATGTTGCTGATGGATCTCAACGAGCAGGCAGATAAGGATTTCGGGGCAGCCCGTCGCAGGGCCTGGATGCGGAGGCTTGGCTCGAGCCTTCGTGGGAAGCCTGCCGGCGGTCCGCAGGCTTCTTTTCGGGACGTTCAGAACCGGCGGAGGGCGCACAACAGGGTGCGAAGGGGAGTCCGCACCGTGGACGTCGATAGGATCGTGGGGAGCGTGGGTCGCAGCAAGGACTTCGACAGCGGTTTCCTGCCCCTGCGTGCGAGCACGGGCGCGCGGTGGAAGCGCGTCGACGTAGCCTTTCACAGGGGCGCGGACCTTCCACCCGTGAGCCTTTACGAGATAGAGGGCGACTTCTTCGTTCTGGATGGCAACCACCGCGTCTCGGTAGCCCGTTTCCACGGGTTGCGAACCGTGGAAGCGGAGGTCACGGAGTTATTGCCCCCACACTCCGGAAGCCCGACCCCCGAGGCCGTAGTACTGGAAGCGAGGGCCGCATGAGCCCGCGGGACGCCGCCCTCGCGCTTCTGTGTACCATCCTGGCCCTGGCCCTCGCGCGTGTCTCGAAGAACCGGAAGATATCGCACGGTAACATGGTCTTGATAGAGCTTTGCCTTGGCCTGGTGTCGGTCGGCGCCTCCGTGTTCTGGCTCAAGGTTCTCGCCCTCGCCCTGGGTTGAAGACCGTCTGGTCACGCCCCAGAAGGCCCCCGACCTGACCTTACGGGTAGGCGACACGAACCATCGCATCTGGGATGATTGGTTCTGTTCCTGGCGTACCCTGAGAGGAGAAAGGTGAACGGTGCGGCCAACAAGCAAGCCTACGAGCGCTACATAGAGCTCTTGAACGCGCAGGATTTCGGAGCACTGGACGAGGTCGTGGATCCCGAACGTTACCGTGAGATCTGCGTTGGATTCACGCCCGGCTGGGTGAACCTCCCCGAGGCGGTTGCCTCGCTGGAGAAGGTCGTTGGCGGTATCCCCGACCTGCACGCACGCATTGAAGACCTCGTCTCCGAAGACGACAGGGTCTACGCGCGTCTAACCGTTACGGGGACCAACACCGGACGCTTCTTCGGTGCGCCACCAACCGGGAGACACTATGAGGTCTCCATGTTCGACTATGCGCGTCTAGAAGACGGCAGGATCGTGGAACGCATCCAGCAGTCCGACACGCTCTCCCAACTCATCCAGATGTACTCGGGGGCCGCGAGGAAAGGAGCCATCGCAGCCGCCCTCCTGGGAGCGGCAACCGTCTTCGCCCTCAGAAGACGGAGAAAGCGGACCCCAGAAAAGTGAGGAGCTATCAGCCCAAGAAGAACGCTTATGGCTGATAGCTAGCTCTCCACAAGCTCAGGCATACCGCAAACCGCTCTAGTAGATGATCTGCGCCAGGCCCGTTGAGTCCGTGTCCTGTGACTTGAGGGTGCCGTTTTCGTAGACCTCGATGGACACGTTGCCCCGAAGGTTCGAGTTTGTGGCCGAGACGGTGAGGCCGGAGCTCTCGGCGATATCGTGCTCGTAGGTCTTCGTGCCCGTGATCTCCTCTTGCTGTAGCCAGTCGAGCTTGTCGTCTGAGATGTACACGTCCACGGGGACGTCGGAGCTGATGACCACCTCTATATGCTTGGTTCCGGCTGTCGGGGAGGCGGATGGGCTTGTGTCGTCCGCGCTCGCCGAGGCCGTTGCCGTCTGGGCCGTGGCGAAGAGCTCGTACTCCTCGGAGCCGAAGCGGTGTCTCCAGGACCCGTCTTCGAAGACGAAGTAGGTGTTGCGCAGCGTGGTCGAGCCGTCGTCGAACGTGAGCAGCACCGCCACGTTCGCTATAAACTCGTCCGCATCGTCTATCTCGACGGATTGGATCGTGTACGTTACCTCGCCGTTGTTCGCGAGCCAGTCGTTCTTGGCGAACCACTCTTCCTCGGTGAACGCGCTCCTGGTCTCAGAGTCCAGGTGGTCGTAGGTGTATTCCCAGTCCCTCGCGGCAGCCGCCTCGTAATAGGTCGCCGCTACCGCGCGTACCTGATCTTCGACCTGCTGATCGGACTGCTCGGGCTCGATGTCGACCGTCGTGCCCTTGGAGGCCTGTTGTCCCTCATCCTCGACCTCCTTCTCCAACTCGTCGAGGCGCTCGTTGAGCTTCTTTTCTTCTTTCTTGCTCATCCCCTCGTTGACCACGACGGTCTTTGGTTTGGTCTCGTTCTTGTTGGCGACCTGCTTTTTCTTCGGCGAGGGATCGTCCCCGGCGAGATCCATGATGCCGCCGCAACCGGCCATGCTCACGAGGGCTAACATCGCGATTGCCAGTACAAGCATCTTCTTGTGTCCGACCACTCTCTGGTTGGCTTGCCGGGTCACCGTCGCGAGGTCTGTCTTCACACCTATAATCCTCCCTTGATGGAACGCGTAAAGGCCCCATCTTCCCTACGCAGTGAGGGAATATTAACCTGTGACGGGAGATGTTGCAGCGTACGACACGGGCGTGTTCGGTGCCTTTGGCCAGGCGGGTAGGGGGGAAGTCTTGCAAGGTCAAGGAGGGGGCCGGGATCCCGCGAAATCCAGAGACCCCGGCCCTCCGCTACGCTAGCCTATCGGCAGCGGTTATCCGCGGTCGCGCGGGTGCAGACGCCCTTGACCTGGAGCGCCCAGCCGCCGGTAAAGTTGCCCGTGCCGTTCCTGTCGCCCGTGTCCGGCTGCGAGAAGTCGTCGTTGACGAAAAGCCTCCAGCCGCCTGCGGGGTCCGTGCCGTCGAACCTGGAGAGCAACCTGTTGTCGCTCTGGACGACGCCGGGCCAGGAGTCCACGCCGACCTCGTAGTTCGAGGTCATGAAATTGCCCTGGAAGACCTGACCGCTGTCCGGAAGGAACTGCGACGCCTCGTCATCCAGCTTGACCCTGACGTTCAGTATATCCGTGTTGCCCCCCGCGTCGGACCACAGGATGGCGGTACGCCCCGTCGGTCCCTTCAGCAATACATCAAGGTCATCCGGGTCGGTATGCCCGACACCGCGCAGGATCACGTTTATGTCCGTGACCTTCTTGAAGCCGGTTACCCGTATGCTGGAGGGGTAGGGGTTGGCGATCCCGCCGGTACCACCCGAGAGGTTGTTTGCGGGTATCCTGATCAGCTGGTCGTTGCTGAAAGTTCTCGTTCCCGTCTGGACCGCCTGTGCCGAGACAGAGGATACGACCAGGGCGAACGCCATGGCCACCACCCCCGCCACCACCAACGTCGTCATCCTCAACAGACTCGTCTTCGCCAAGGCATGTTCTCCTCTCCTCCGGGTTCCGTACTTATCTGCTCTGCTATGACTTACGCGCTGACTGGTCTCTTTCGCCCTCCGATCGGGGTTGTTGCCGAGAACGCCGGCATGATCACAAGAAATCTAGTGCGGCGTATCACCCAAATGAGCTAACTTTTGTAACGATCGGAGATTGTCGAGCACCAACTCGGATGAGGGGAAGGTCTGCTGCCGCCGTATGGCGGAGAGCTTTTCGTATGCCGCGAGGCGCACGTTGGTGCGTCCAACGGCCAGGTTTCACCTTCCATCGGAGCGTGGAGCGGTCGGGTTTTCTGCGGGACCTTTTCCCGGTTGGGGCTTCGTCTACCTGGCGTCGATCCGATAGAGGAAGGCGATTACCCGCTCCCACCCGGCCTCGGACGAGGCGCGGTGGATTTCTTGTGATCCGTACCTCCCGTTGCCCCGTAAAGTACACGTGGACCGCCGGAGCAGGGGGAGACCATCTTCACGCGAACGAGACGCATACTGATCATCAGCGACGTGGCGCTGCTACGGCAGACGTTCGGGCTGATTCTAGAGAATTGTACCGGCCTCCCTTCAGCGCAGGCCGCCTCGACTGCCGGCGCAAGCAGGTTACTGTCCCAACCTGACGGTGACATCGCCCTGGCGGTCGTCAGCGTGGATACCGCAGACGGCCCTGATTCCGGCCTGATCGAACACCTCCACGACCTCGGCCTGCCGGTGCTGGCCTTCGGTCTGAAAGAAAGCGAGGACCTCCTCGCGAGGGCCCTCGAAGCCGGTGCCGACGACGCTATCTCACTCCACGAAGCCATGGCCCACTTCGTCGCCAGGGCCAGGCAACTAGCCGCGCCAGCACGCTCCGGCCCTCGCCTGTCAGCACGCCCCGGCTAACGCCCTCGCTCGTCAGCTCGCATCGCCCGGCTCCGCCTAGAGCTCGCTGTCAGCACGCTCCCTTCGGTCGCTCTCAGCCGGATCCCTCTGCGGCCCGCACTTTACGTACAGGATGTGTCGGCACGTAGGTAGGCTGCGAACCTGGCTCACCGTTACGGAGAGACGACTAGCCGAAAGCGAGGCGCGCCGAAGCGTTGCCGACAAGCGACAGCCGCCAGGCTGGAGCGTGCTGACAAGGCGCGAAGCGCCGTGCTGACGAGTCCGCGGAGCGGGCGTGCCGGAAGTTACAGCTTCGCTGTAGCTTCCGTATGCAGGGCGGCGTCGAGGATGGTCTCCACGAGGGTTTCGAAGGAGATGCCGGCTGCCTCGGCAGCCAGGGGGAAGGTGGAGGTCTCGGTGAAGCCCGGGATGGTCTTTACGTCTAGTACCCAGGTGGTGCCTTCGGCGTAGATGGTGTCAACGCGGGCGTAGCCGGAGCAGCCGAGTACCCTGTAGGCTGCAAGCGCCGTCTCTTCGACGTGGGCGGCGTCTTCCGGCGGTATCTCCGCGGGGATAGCGAAGTCTGTGGCACCCGGGGTATACTTGGCCTCGAAGTTGTACGCGCCCTCGCGGGGCCGAATCTCGACCAGGCCGAGGGCCCTCGGGTCCTCGCCGGCCGGCTCGATAACAGGGATAGATATCTCTGTCCCATCCACCCAGCTCTCCAGCAGGATCTTGGCGTCGTACCCAAGGGCCTCGTAGACGGCGTCTAAAAGGCCTTCGGGTCCTTCTACGCGCGAGAGCCCGAAGCTGGAACCCTCCCGCGCGGGCTTGACCACGAACGGGTACCCCAGGTCTTCGGCCGCGACCTCGAGGGCGGCGGAGGCCCCCATCTCGTTCATGGCCTTTCTGAGGAACGTGCGGGAGGTGGGCGTCTCTATGCCGTTGGCGCGGAGCGCGCGTTTGGCGTAGTCCTTGTCCATGCAGCGGATGCTGGAGAGCGGCCCGCTCCCCGTGTAGGGGATGCCCAGGGTTTCGAGGAGCGCCTGCACGGTGCCGTCTTCGCCGCCGGGGCCGTGCAGGCAGACGAAGGCGGCGTCGGGGGCGAGATCCATGAGGGTTGCCGTGGTCGGGTCTTCGATGTCGAGGGGATAGACCTCGTGGCCGAGACGTTCGAGGGCGTGTTGCACGCGGCGGCCCGTGAGGAAGGAGACGTCGCGCTCCATGGAGTGTCCCCCGCGCAGCACTGCAAGGCGTGCCACGGGCTAACCGTCCGTGCCGACGGCCGAGCGGACGCCCCGGTGCGAGCCGCGTTCCAGGTCGCTCCGTAGCTCCATGCGCTCCCGGATCACCTCCGAAAGCAGCTCTATGCCGCGCCGGATCCTCTCCGGCTCCACGAACGAGAAGTTTAGCCTCATGTTGTTCTTGCCCGTGCCAGGCGAGCCACCGTAGAACCCCTCGCCTGGCACGTAGGCCACGTTCTTCGCTATGGCCCGCGGAAGCATCGCCGTCGCGTCGAGGTAGGATGGCAGGGTCGCCCACACGAAGAGCCCGCCCTCGGGGTGGGTCCAGTGGACCTCCCTGGGCATGAACTCGGCCAGGGAGTCGAGCATCGCGTCGCGGCGTTCCTTGTACATGGTGGTCAGGCGCTTCACGTAGGCGCGCCAGTCCGCGTTCTGGAAGTAGGAGGCGATCATCATCTGCGAGAGGTTCGAGGAGCAGAGGTCGGCGCCCTGCTTGCCGACGTTGATCTTGTGCAGGATGCCGGGCTGCGCGTGTACCCACCCGAGCCTGACGCCGGGGGCGAAGATCTTCGAGAACGTCCCCACGTAGACGACCCTGTCCAGATCCCCCTCCTCCTGCTCGAGCGCCGCCAGGGACGGCAGGGGCTCGCCCTCGAAGCGGAGCATCCCGTAGGGGTTATCCTCGACGATCACCAGGTCGAACTCGCGCGCCATCTCCAGAAGCTCCCTACGCCTTTCGGCGATCATGGTCACGCCTGCGGGGTTCTGGAAGTTGGGCACGGTGTAGAGGAACTTGACGTGCAGTCCCTGCGTACGGGCCCTCTTCAAGGTCTCGCGGGCCGCAATGGGGATGATGCCGGCCCGGTCCATCGGAACGTGCGCTATGCGTGGCCTGTAGGCTGCGAACGCGTTTAGCGCCCCCGCGTAGGTCGGGCCCTCACACAGCACCGCGTCTCCCTCGTCCAGAAACACCTTCGCTATGAGGTCCAATCCCTGCTGGGCCCCGGTGGTAACGAAGATATCCTCCTGCCGCGCTGGCGTTCCTTCCGCGCCCATGACCTCAACTATCACGTCCTTGATAGCCTCTAGGCCGGCCGTGGGTCCGTACTGGAGGGCCTGGGCCGCGTCCTGGGCGATGTTGCCTGAGATCTCCCGGAACGCCTCCTCGCCGAAGGCCTTTGTGTCGGGGAATCCTCCTGCCAGCGAGATGATGCCAGGGCGCGAGAGCGTGGCCATCAGGTCTCGGGTCACCGCGGACTTCATGCCCTTGACCCTGGTTGCGTAGAGAAAATCGAAGCGGTCGAGGTCTACGAGCGGCAAAAGTCGTCTCCCTGTAGCAATGGTCTGTAGTGCGGAAAGATTATGTGCGGCGAGCCCGCGTCGGCCGGAAGAGGCATCCGTGTACCCTGCGTCTCCAGCTTGTCGAGGCTCTCCAACCTCAGCTCATGCATAGGGGCGACTGTATCATAAAGAATCGTCCCTTCCTATAAGGGAGGGCCAGGGGAGGGAGGTTGGGATCGGGCCCCGCGACACCTGATCGCGGAGAGAGGAGCAAGTATGGCGGAAGATAACAAGTCCCTGGTGTTGCGCTACGTCGATGAGGTCTCGAACGGTCACGACCTAGAGATCATCTAAGACATCGTCTCGCCGCGCTACGCGAACCACGCGGCCAGGACCGAAGAGTACCCGCACCTCGATCTAGCCGTAGCCAGCTGGCTACCCGGGGGCTTGGCGTACACGCGAAAAGCGAAGGCCGGGTCCTGAAACAGGGCCCGGCCTCCCTTGTTTGCTAGCGGAGTGGCGTCCCTAGGGGACAGGTGGGGCCGGTGGGGGCTCCTTGTTCGTTGTCGTCTCGCAGTTCTCCTCGTCCTGCAGAGTGCTGTTGTCGGAGGAGCGTACGTAGACTATGTCTTCTCCGTCTCCGCAGGCGTACTGGTCGGCCCCCTTGGGACCATTGACATCGTCCCCTACGATGATGGTGTCGTCACCTGGTCCGCCGTTTACGGCATCGTTGCCGCCACCGCCGTAGATGGTGTCATTGCCGGGGCCACCGGTCAGCCTGTCGGGGCCGCGACCGCCTTCGATCAGATCGTCGCCGTCCCGGCCGAGGATCGTGTCGCGACCGTCGAGACCAAAGAGCTGGTCGTTGCCGCCTTTTCCATCGATGAAGTCAGCACCGTTGGTGCCTACAAGGACATTGGGATCGGCATTCCTACGAAGTTCCCCGCCAACGCTACGCCGGCACCCAATGCCAGTAGCAACGCCCCCGTAACCAAGAATACACCAACTCGTTTCATATGCTCCCTCTTCTGCTTGCCTACGAACCAGGATCAACGTGCAGCACATATCGTTCTTCCTTGTAACGCTCCTTTCCGCGTGGTCCTCGTTGCCAGTACGGTAGCGGGAAGCTATGTACTAGCAATAAACAAGACCCAGCGATGAGTACTATATAAGCTGCCACACCACCGAAACATCCCCCAAACGTCGTATATTTGATGCTGCTTGCGGTTCCTAACGTGTAGCGAGCTTCCCTGAGTCTCCACGGCACCGGCCGGCGTTGGCCCGCGCGCCGACAATGAGGTTGACCAGTTTCCGGCCTGGTCCTCTCTGCAATTTGTCGTAGGACTTTCACCACGTTATCCGAGTCCCGTGGTTACACTCTAGATCGCGGTTAGAGTCTGTGGGACGCGACTAGCAGGAGACGTCTGTGAAGGCCATCTTCGTAACCACCAACGAGCACAAGCGTCGCGAGGTAGAGCAGATACTCGGCGTCACGCTGGAAGGCGTGGACCTTGACCTGCCTGAGATACAGGCCATCGACCCGGTCGAGGTGGCGGCGGAGAAGGCCCGCGCCGCCCGCGGGGCGCTGGGGGATACGGATCTCCCTGTGCTGGTGGAAGACTCGGGGCTAATGGTCGATGCTTGGGGCGGCTTTCCCGGGGCCCTTACCAAATGGGTAATGCAGAGCGTCGGGAATGAGGGACTGCTCAGGATGCTCGCCCCGGAGGAGGACCGTTCCGCGAGCGCCGTCTGCGTGGTAGCGCTCGCCGGGGTAGATGGGGAGGTGCGCACTTTCAGGGGTGAGGTGCGTGGAGCCGTCGCCGAGAGTCCGCGGGGCGATGGCGGGTTCGGCTACGATCCCGTGTTCGTTCCCGGATGGTCGGATGAGACCTACGCGGAGATGGGTGAGGCAAAGAACACGGGCTCGCACCGGGCGCTTGCCTTCAGGGCCCTCAAGGAGTGGTTAGAAAAGGCGTAGGAGCGGGGTACATGTAAAGGGGGATGGATGCCAGAGTCGCGCTTTTGGTATTCTGTCGCTTATTGTACCTCTGAGAGGGAAGGGGCCGTAATGTCGGCAGAGAACGAGAACTCGGGAAACGGGGGCGAAGAGACCCGCGAGGACGGTGGTGCCATAGCCACAAGCGAGGAGCGCCTCGTAGATCTATATCGCGAGATGGCCCTCATTCGGGCCTTCGAGGAGGCGTGCCAGCGCGGGTTCAGGCAGGGCAAGATCGGGGGCTACCTCCACGTCTACATAGGGCAGGAGGCCGTCGCCACGGGCTTCTTGCAGGCCTACAAGGATGGCGACAGGATTATCACCGCCTACCGGGATCACGCCCACGCGCTCCTGCTAGGTAGCGATCCCAAGGAGGTCATGGCCGAGCTCTACGGAAAGGGCACGGGCCTCGTGAAGGGCAAGGGCGGCTCCATGCACCTCTTCGACGTGGACAACGGGCTCATGGGCGGCTACGGCATCGTCGGCGGGCACATACCCCTTGGGGTTGGCGTCGCCTACGCCATGCGCTACGAGGAGACCGACCACATCTGCCAGCTCTACCTGGGCGACGGCGCCATAAGCCAGGGCGCCTTCCACGAGGCGGCCAACCTGGCCGGGTTGTGGGGCAAGGATGGGCAGTGTCCCTGCCTGTTCATCGTCGAAAACAACCAGTACGGGATGGGCACCTCGGTCGAGCGCACCACCGCCATGACCGACCTCGCCGCCAAGTTCGACGCCTACGGCATCGAGCACGAGAAGGTGGACGGCATGGACGTGGAGGCCGTCGTAGAGGTTGCCGAGAGGGTCGTCGAGCAGGTCAGGGAGACCGGCAAGCCGTACGCGGTCGAGGCCCTCACCTACAGGACCGCCCCGCACGGCGCCGCCGACTTCTTCGAAAAGTATCGCACCAAAGAAGAGGTCCAGGAGTGGCGGGGGCGTGATCCCATAGGAATGGTCGAGCACAAGCTCATAGAGAACGATGTGCTCGATGAGGACGGGATAGAGGAGATAAAAGACGAGGCCAAGGAGCTTATCCAGGAGGCCGTGAAGTTCGCCGACGAGAGCGAGGAGCCGCCCGAGGAGGAGCTCTACACCGACGTCTACGCCGGCGAAGACGAGTACATGGGGGAGGCGTAAGCCGTGGCGGAGACCAAGACCTACCGCGAGGCCTTGAGGGAGGCCATGGTCCACGAGCTCGACAACGACGAGAGCGTGGTGTTGATGGGTGAGGACATCGGTGTCTACGGGGGCACCCACCTCATCACCGATGGCCTCTACGACGAGTACGGTCCCAGGCGCATTATGGACGTGCCCATCTCCGAGAACGGGTTCGTCGGCGCCGCCGTTGGCATGGCCATGATGGGCATGCGACCCGTCGTCGAGATGATGACCTGGAACTTCTCGTTCCTGGCGGCCGACCAGATCATCCAGAACGCCGCCAAAGTCCGCTACTTCTCCGGCGGCCAGGTGGAGGTGCCGCTCGTGATCCGCGGCCCAAACGGCGGCGGCGTCCAGCTCTCAGCCCAGCACACGCACTCCCTGGAGAGCTTCTACGGCCACTTCCCCGGCCTGAAGGTCGTTGCGCCCGTAACCCCCAACGACGTCAAGGGCATGATGCTGACGGCCATACGGGATCCAAACCCGGTGATCTTCCTCGAAGCCGGCGCCCTGTACGGCACGAAGGGCGAGGTGGAGGAGGGCGACAACGCCGTGCCGTTCGGCAAGGCCCGCATAGCCCGCGAGGGCTCCGACGTGACGCTCATCGCCTACGGCCGCCAGGTCAACTTGTGCCTGAGGGTGGCGGAGACGCTCTCCGAAGACGGCTTCGAGGCCGAGGTGATAGACCTAAGATCCCTGCGGCCCTTCGACGAGGACACCATCGTGGAGTCGGTGGAGAAGACGCACAGGGCCGTGGCCGTGCAGGAGCAGTGGCGGTGGTTCGGGGTGGCGAGCGAGGTGGCGGCGATCATCCAGGACAGGGCCTTCGATTCGCTGGATGCCCCCGTGGAGCGGGTAAGCGGCGCCGAGGTCCCAGGGCCGTACGCACGCAACCTCGAGTTGATGGCCTTCCCGAGCGAGAAGCAGGTCGAGAACGCGGCCCGTAGGGTTATGTACGAGGAGGAGAAGTAAAGTGCCTGAAGTGATCATGCCCAAGATGGGCGACGCTATGGAGGAGGGCACGCTCCTCAAGTGGCTCAAGAGCGAGGGCGACGACGTCGCCGAAGGGGACCCCATAGCAGAGATCGAGACCGACAAGGTCACGATGGAGCTCGAAGCCGAAGACGCGGGAACCCTCGCCCAGCTTATCGCCGACGAGGGCCAGGATATTCCCGTTGGCGAGGCCATAGCTTTTATTCAGGGTGAAGGTGAAGACGTCCCCGAGCGCAGCGAAGGTGGCGGAGAGGCCGAGGAAGAGGCAGAACAGGGCGGCGAAGACGGCGGTGGCGCCCAGGCCACGGCCACGGAGACCGAGGCCCCCGAGGAGGAAGAGGGGGCAGAGGAAGGCGGCGCCCAGGAGGCCGGTGGTGGCGCTAATGGCAGGGCGGACGGGAACTTCAGGGCCTCTCCCATAGTCCGCAGGCTGGCAAACGAGAACGACCTGGACCTCGCCAAGATAGACGGCTCGGGCCCGGCAGGACGCATCGTGGAGCGCGACGTGCGGGCCGCCATGGAGAGCGGTACGGCCCAGCGGGACCAGGACGGGGCGCAGGAAGAGGTGGAGGCGCCGGAGGAGCCGCAGCAGCCGCAGGCCGAGATGCAGGGCTTCCAGCCGGCCCGCATGCCAGAGCCGACCGACGAGCCCGGAACGCAGCTCGTCGAGCCCACGCGCATGATGCAGGTCATCGGCGAGCGAATGACCGAATCTAAGCAGCACGTCCCGCACTTCTACGCCACCGTGGAGGTCAGGATGGATGCCGCGATGGCCCTCAGGAAGCAGCTCAACGAGCAGCTCGAGGACGAGGGCATCAAGCTCTCCGTCAACGACTTCGTGATGAAGGCCTGCGCGGTCGCCCTCAGGAACTACCCCAACCTCAACGCCCTCTACACCACCCGCGGCGTCGAGTTGCACGAGAAGGTGGATATGGCCATGGCCGTGGCCCTCGACCAGGGCCTCATAACCCCCGTCATAAGGGATATCGGAAGCAAGGGCCTCTCCGCCATCTCCCAGGAGTCGAAAGACCTGGCCTCGAGGGCGCGCGACGGCAAGCTGCAGCCCGACGAGTACCAGGGTGGCACCATCACCGTCTCCAACATGGGTATGTTCGGCATCGAGAGCTTCACCGCCATCATAAACCCGCCGCAGGCTGCCATCGTTGCGGTCAGCTCCATCGACCGTCGCCCGAGCTACGACGAGAACGGTGAGATCGTGCCGGGAAGCTTCATGAAGCTCACCCTCTCGGCCGACCACCGCATAGCCAACGGCCGCGACGGAGCCCTCTACATGGCAGAGGTCAAGCGGGTGATCGAGAACCCCGTAATGTTGATGGTCTAGGGCGGTTCGCGAACCGCGCCGTCAGCTTTCAGCGGTTAGCTATCAGCTTGTTGTTCTTTGGCTGATAGCTGACCGCTGATGGTGAAAAGATACTACGCCGGCGCCTCGGCTATCCGGCTCGCGGGCCTTGCGACCCTGCCTTCCAGGTAGCCGTTGGCCACCATGGTGATGAGCTGGTAGACGGCGTCCTCGCGGGGGGAGAGTGGCCCCTGGCGGTAGCCGCGGGATGACGCGCCGCGCTGAACGGACTCGCAGGCGTGCCAGTCCTGGCGGTTGGTTATGTCCCAGAAATCGCTTGCGTAGGAGGGGTCGAAGTCATCCCGCTCGACGGCCCCGCGGGAGAAGAGCCACTCGCATTCCACGGCGGTCCTGTCCGGGGCGAGCGGTATCAGCCGGTGGGTCATCACGTAGTCGGGGTGGGGGCTTATGAGGAGGTTGGGGAAGAGCTGGAAGTAGTGGACGGTGCGGTCCTGCCCCTCTTCGAGGTTCGGCAGCAGCGGCGCGTGGCTCTTGCCGTCAAGCGACATGGTCTCGACGCCCTCGTAGAGGTTCATTGGGCCCCCGATCCAGGCCCCCTCGGGCTCCAGGTTGTCGCCGCCGCTGGTTGGCGGGCTCACCTCGCAGAGCTCGGGGTGGATTGAGGAGCAGTGGTAGCACTCGTGGTAGTTCTCGGCCAGGATCTTCCAGTTGGCGGAGATCTCGTAGTCGTGGCGTGCCCCCACGACGAGCTCGGCGCAGTCGTAGTTCCGGATCAACCCTCCCAGGTTGCCGACGTGGTCCTCAAACGGTGGGGCTTCGCCCCCGGCGTTGACGAAGGTCCAGCCGTTCCATTCCACGGTGCGCCCGTCGCTGGCGCCCTCGGACCCGGTTCGGCCGGCGCAGACCCAGGCCTCGTCGAAGAAGTGCTCCTGTTCCCACCGGAACACGGACAGATCTATGTAGGCCGCTGCGGGGAGGGTGAGGCTGCGTCCGAACCTGTTTAGCGAAGGTGCGAGAAGCTCGCGGGATATGGGTGTCACGTGGTCCTCCCCTCCGTACGGACCCGCGGCCCGTGTGGCAGGCACTTGCTGCTAGAATGCGGCAATTGTACAGGAAACGGGCTTGAGTCGGGAAGGAAGATCATGGTCTCGAACGGATTGCGCTATGACGCCGTGGTGGTCGGCGGGGGACACAACGGGCTCGTGTGCGCGGCGTACCTCGCCCGCGCCGGCATCAAGACGCTCGTGCTCGAGCGGCGGCACCTCGTCGGGGGCGCAGCGGTATCCGAGGAGGTATGGCCCGGCTACAAGGTCTCGACGGCCTCCTACGTGGTCAGCCTCATGTCCGACGTGGTGGTGAGGGACCTGGATCTCCCCAGGTACGGCTACCACGTCTATCCCCTGGATCCCGCCTACTTCGCCCCCTTCCCCGACGGGTCTGGCTTTCTGCTCTGGGACGACCCGGCAGAGGCGGCCAGGGAGATAGGCAAGATCAGCGAGCGGGATGGCAAGGCTTACCTGAGGTACAGCAGCGATCTCGGCGAGCTGGCCGACCTCGTGAGGCCGCTACTCTACAGGAGGCCCCCCGACCCAGGGGTACGTTCCTTCGCCGACCTGGTCGAGACGCTCTCGCTCGGGCGCTACGCCTTCGGCAACCGCAAGAATATCTCGCGGCTCGTTGACCTGATGACCATGAGCTGCGCGGACTTTCTAGACCGCTATTTCGTGGACGACAGGATCAAGGGCGCGCTCGCCCCTGGCGGGGTGATCGGCATGTGGGGCGGGCCGATGAGCCCCGGTTCGGCCTACGTGCTGCTGCACCACAGGATGGGCGAGGTCGACGGCGTGACCGGCGGCTGGGGCTTCGTGCGCGGCGGCATGGGCGGCGTCTCCGAAGCCATAGCCGCCTCTGCCCGGGCTGCGGGCGCGGAGATCCGCACCGACTCTGAGGTCGCCTCCATCGACGTCTCTGGGGGCCGGGCGACCGGCGTGACGCTTCAGGACGGCACCACGATAGAGGCCGGGACGGTCATCTCCGGGGCGCATCCCCAGACCACCCTCCTCTCGCTCCTCGGGGCCGAGCACCTGCCTGGCGAGATGGTGGATGAGCTCTCGACGTTCAGGAACCGTAGCCCATCGGCCAAGGTCAACCTCGCCCTCTCCGAGCTTCCCGACCTCACGGCGATGCCGGGCAAGGAGCTCGGTCCGCAGCACCCGGA
Source organism: Rubrobacter sp. (assembly GCA_036280905.1). Classification (GTDB taxonomy): domain Bacteria; phylum Actinomycetota; class Rubrobacteria; order Rubrobacterales; family Rubrobacteraceae; genus Rubrobacter_D. The sequence continues at coordinate 18,606 of DASUPX010000269.1, forward strand.
GATCATGATCAGCCCCTCTCTCGAGTACCTGGAGAGGGCGTGGGACGACGCCAAGTACGGCCGGTTCTCGGAAGGGCCGATGATCGACGCCGTGATCCCAACCACCAAGGACCCGACCATCGCCCCAGAAGGTCGGCACATCATGACCTGCTTCGTGCAGTACGCCCCTTACGAGCCAAGGGAGGGCAGCTGGGACGACGGCGCCAGGGAGGCACTTGGCGACACGGTGGTTGAGACCATCAACCAGTACGCGCCCAACTTCAAAGACTCGGTGATCGAACGCCAGGTACTCACGCCCTACGACCTCGAGCAACGCTTCGGCCTGATCGGGGGCAACATCTTCCAGGGGGAGATGTCGCTCGATCAGCTCTTCTCCTTCCGCCCCACCCCGGAGCTCTCCGGCTACAGGACGCCCGTGGAGGGGCTCTACCTCTGCGGCTCGGGCACCCACCCCGGTGGCGGGGTCATGGGCATACCCGGCCTGAACGCCTCCAGGGTGGTGGCGGCCGACCACAAGAGCGCGGAGCGCAAGAAGAGGTTCAGAGAACGCCTAACCTCGTATTCGCGCCGCTGACCAGCTATAGTGTCGATCCGAAGGGGTACCGCGGGAACGGAGTAAAGCATGAACCCGAAGAGGCACTTAGGAAGGCTGGCGTCGCTGGCCGTCGCGATTCTGGCCGTGCTGGCCATCACCGCCTGCGGGGGAGGCGGCTCGTCGAGCGGCGGCGACGGGGGAGGAAACCTCCTGCAGGAGGTCAAAGACCGCGGCACGCTCAGGGTCTCGACCGACCCGGCCTACCCGCCGCAGTCCTTCCAGGCCAACGACGGCACGTTCAAGGGCTTCGACATCGACGTGGCCGAGGAGATCGCCAAGCGGATGGGTGTGGAGGTGCAGTGGATCACCCCGTCCTGGGACGTGATCACCGCGGGCAACTGGAACGGACGCTGGGATATAAGCGTGGGCTCGATGACCGTCACCCCGGAACGGGCGAAGGTGCTCTACTTCTCCTCGCCCTACTACTACAACCCGGCGGCCGCGGCGGTGCACGAGGACAACACCGACATCACCGATGTGGAGACCGATCTCGACGGCAAGACCATCGGCGTATGCTCGGCCTGCACCTACGAGTTCTACCTCGACGGCACGCTCAACATACCCGGGGAAGACTACGACTTCGTCGTCGACGACCCGCAGATAAAGACCTACGACACCGACTCCTCGGCCATACAGGACCTCGCCCTGGGAGACGGCGTGAGGCTGGACGCGGCGATGTCCTCCCTGACCACGCTCCAGGAAGCCGAGAAGAAGGGGACACCCATAAAGGTCATAGGCGACCCGCTCTACTACGAGCCGCTCGCCGTGGCCATAGACAAGGAGGCTCCCGGCAACCCCAAGCCGCTGGTCGATGAAGTGGACAAGATCGTCAAGGAGATGCACAAGGACGGCACGCTCTCGGAGCTCTCCGAGAAGTGGTACGGCTACGACCTGAGCAAGAAGCAGGGCTCCTAGTCTTCCGGGGTTAGCATCTCGACGTTCTCCAACATAAGGGATGCCCTGGAGGCGCGCTCCGCCCGCATCCCCTTCCGCATCAAGCTGGCCGCCGTATGGGTTGGCATCTTCATCGTGCTCGGGATCCTGTTCGCGGCCTTCCAGTTCAACACCTCGTTCATGCTGGATTGGCTGCCGTTCATACTCGGCGGCGTTTCGCTTACTATTCTCGTTTCCGTCCTTGGTATCCTGCTTTCCATCCCGCTCGCGCTTCTCGGAGCCCTGGGACGACTATCCAAGAACCCCGTCTACTATGGGATCAGCAGTTTCTACGTCTCCTTCATTCGGGGGACGCCCTTGATCGTGCAGATCTTCTTTGTCTACCTCGGCCTCCCGCAGCTTGCCCAGTACGCGCCGCCGCAGTTGCAGGGCCTCTTCATTCTCGGGACGGTCACCTCCGGCGTACTGGCGCTCGGGGTCAACTACGGAGCCTATATGGCGGAGATCTTCCGCGCCGGCATCCAGTCGGTGGGACACGGGCAGATCGAGGCGGCGCAGGCCCTCGGGATGACGCGTTCGCAGACCATGCGCCGCATAGTGCTTCCCCAGGCCGTCAGGGTCATCATCCCGCCGACCGGCAACGAGTTCATCGCCATGATCAAGGACTCCTCCCTCGTCGGTATCGTCGGAACCCAGGAGGTCTTCTTCCGCGCCTCCAAGATCGGGCGCCAGTACTTCCAGAACCTGGAGACGCTGGTGGTGGCGGCCCTGATCTACTGGATCCTCACGAGCATCTTCTCCTACTTCCAGGGACGTTTGGAGAGGAGAATGGAGAGGGGCTACGTGAGGGATGGTGGTCCGCGTGGACAATAAGACCGGAGCTGTCGTCGTCCTGCGCAAGATCCACAAGTCCTTCGGGGACCACGAGGTGCTGAAGGGCGTCGACCTGGACGTGTCGAGCGGGGAGTGCGTGGTTATCTTCGGCCGCTCAGGCTCGGGGAAGAGTACGCTCCTCCGGTGCATAAACCTTCTGGAAGAGCCGACGGGCGGGAGCGTGGCGGTCGGGGGCGTGATCTACGAGGCCGGGCCCTCCAACCACCAGAAGCGGAGGAGGGTGCGTGAGATCCGGACCCGCACCGGCATGGTGTTCCAGGAGTTCAACCTCTTCCCCCACCTCAGCGTTATAGAGAACGTCATCGAGGCCCCGATCACGGTCAAGAAGATGCCAAAGAGGGAGGCCGAGGAGCTGGGGATGGAGTTTCTGAAGAAGGTCGGCGTCGCGGAGAAGCGCGATCAGCACCCCATCCAGCTCTCCGGCGGCCAGAAGCAACGCGTCGCCATCGCCCGCGCCCTTACCATGCAGCCCGAGGTCATGCTCTTCGACGAACCGACCTCGGCCCTCGACCCCGAGCTTATAGGCGAGGTCCTCGCCGTGATGAAAAACCTCGCCCTCGAGTCGAATACCACAATGGTCGTGGTCACCCACGAGATGGGCTTCGCCCGCGAGGTCGCCGACCGTATGGCCTTCATGCACGAAGGAAGCCTCATCGAAGAAGGCCCTCCCTCCGAACTGATCAGCGGCGCCAGAGACCCCAGAACGAGACGCTTTCTCGAAGCGGTGTTGTAGGGGAGGGTTTCAAACCCTTCCCAGGCTACAGGTTTCAGGTAACAGGCTACAGGTCTTTTCAACTGGCCCTATTCCCCCATCCGTCAATCCCATCCCCCCATCCGTCATTCCCGCGAAAGCGGGAATCCACGACAACGGATGCCGCTCCGCAATCAACGCGCAACTACGAGGTTACGTAACGTCTACCGAGACGAGGTCCGACCCAACACCTGAAACCTGTAGACTATCCATCATTTCCTCTTGCCGACTTTCTTCTTTTTCCGGTTCATGGCACGGGTACTCTTTCTGTGTGGTTCGGCGGGTTTCCGGGGATGGGGGGACTTCCCGTTGGCACTGCCGTTGTTCGTGGCGGGGGAGGTGCTTTTCTCGGTTTCGGCGGGAGGACTCTCCTCGGCGTCCTCTGGCTTCTTGTGCGGGAGGACGTAATAGATCACGTAGTTCTGGACGAAGGTGATGCAGTTGGAGGTGACCCAGTAGACGAAGAGACCGGAGGGAAACCCGGAGAACGCCAGGAAGCTGCCGAAGACGAGCGGCATCAGCCTCATGATCTGCGCCTGCTGCGGCGCCGTGTTCCTTATGGTGATCTCCTGCGAGGCCATCATGGTAAGGACGTAGAGCACGGGGAGGATGTAGAGGTGGTCCGGTTGGGTCAGGTCCTGAAACCAGAACAGGCCACCGGTCCTGAAGCTCTCCAGCGTGTCGAAATGCCTTATGGTGTAGTAGAGCACGAGGAAAATGGGCAACTGTATCAGGACCGGTAGGCATCCCCCCAACGGGTTTACCTTCCGCTCCTGGTAGAGCCTGGCCATCTCCTCCCGCTGCCTCTGGACGTCGTCTTTGTGCTCCGTCCGGATCCTGTCCATGTCCGGTTTGAGCTCCTGCATCCTGCGCATGCTCCTGACCTGCCGGTAGGTGATGGGGAAGAGCAAGGAGCGCACTACGATGGTGAGCATGACGATGGAGAGCCACCACGGCGCTCCCCAGCCATGGAAGGTCGAGAGCGTTGCCCCCATAAGGACAAACAGCGGATCTAGCGCGTTTCGTAAGAAGTCGATCATGGGTCAGGTGTTTCCTTTTCGGTGGATGCCTGGTGTGTGGCGCGTCGCCCCGCCGGCTGGCGGGAAGAGGCGGTCTTACACCCAGCCGCCGAGGCCGGCGAGCAGCGCGACGAAAGGCCCGAAAAGGAGCGCCATCAGAACCGGAAGTGACCCGGCCTGGCACGGGAGGGGATGACCATCTACCGTCGACCTCGAGACCTCCACGGGTATAGAGCAGGCCGAGGCCAGGGTACCGGGGCGCCTGTAGATGCTGACCGCGAGCTGGCCGATGCAGCCGGCCGCACCGAAGAGGGCGAGAAGCGGGAAAGCGTAATCGAGGTTGGCGTAGAACCCCTCCCCCGAGAACACGTTGAGGAGAAGGCCAAGCAGCACGAGGCCGAAGGCGGGCGTGGATACCCCCAGCCACGCTTCCCTCGCTACCACCGCACGATTTTCAGACGTAGGGCCCAGGTCAGATCTCCGATAAAGATTCCGGCGACGCCGCCAAAGTCTAGCACGAAGGAGCGGAGAATCGGCCCCATCCACCGGCCTGTTTCGGTGTCCCGTTCACCGTCCCCATTTCCTGCGCGGAGCACCTTACTGCGATAAGCTAGGTGCCCTGCCCGTGGGGACGGGCTGAGGGGTGGAACCGACAAAAGGAGGAACACATGGCCCTGGAGACGGAGACCATCAGGAACGTGTGCCTGATCGGGCATCGTGGCAGCGGCAAGACCCTGATTGCGGAAGGTATGCTTGGGCTGGCTTCGGGAAGAGATGCCGCGACGAGCGGTACCCTGGACTACACCGAGGAGGAGGCCGATAGGGGCATGACGCTCGGCATGAGCGTCGCAAGCCTCGAATGGAAAGGTCGCCAGGTCAATGTGCTCGACACCCCCGGGGACGGGGGTTTCGTCGGGGACGCCTTCGTGGCCCAGCGGGTGGCCGACTGCGCGGTTCTGGTGGTCCACGCTCAGGACCCCATCCAGGTGGTGACGGAACGGGTGTGGCGCCGCGGGGAGAAGGAGGGTATCCCCCATATCGTAGTGGTGAACCACCTGGACAGGGAGCGAACCTCCTTCGGCGACGTGGTAGAGCAACTCAGAGACCGCTTCGGCCAGGCCGTGGTCCCGCTCAACCTCCCCATTGGGAGCGAGAACGACCTGCGGGGCGTCTACGGCCTTCTTACCGGCACCGCCTTCGTGGACGGGGAGCAGACGCAGGAGATACCCGCCGGCATGGAAGACGAGGTCGACGCGGCGACCACCCAGCTCTTCGAGGCCATCGCCGAGAGCGACGACACGCTGCTCGAGAAATACCTGGAGGGGGAGGAGATCACCACCGAGGAGGCCTTCGACGGCATCCGCAGGGGCATAGCAGAAGGCCTGATCATCCCTGTCCTGGCTGCGAGCGCGGAGCGTATGATCGGCATCGACCGTCTGCTCGACGTGATCGCCGGCAGCGCCCCGAGCCCCTCGGACCTGTCGCGCTGGATCTCGGAGGAGGGCGAGGAGGTCCCCTGCGACCCAGAAGGTCCCTTCGCCGCCTACGCCTTCAAGACCTACGTGGACCCTTACGCCGGACGCCTGAGCGTGCTCCGTATCGTGAGCGGCCGCTGCCGCTCGGACGAGGCCCTGACCAACCCGCGCACCGGCTCCCAGGAGAGGCTCGGTGGCATCTCACACCTCGTCGGCAAGGAGCGCGATTCCGTACCCGAAGCCGTAGCCGGCGACATAATTGCCGTCGCCAAGCTGCGCGACACGGCCACCTTCGACACCCTCTGCAAGCCCGGCAAGACAATCGTCTTCGAACCCGTCGAGCTCCCCGAGTCGACGTCCGCCTTCGCGGTAGGGGCGAAGACGCACGGCGAGGAGGAGAAGGTCTTCGAGGCCATCAAGCGCATCGTCGATGAGGATCCCTCTCTCGAGCTGGAGCGCTCGGAGGCAACCGGCGAAGATATCCTCGCCGGCCTCACCCAGATGCACGTCGAGCTGGCGCTGGAGCGCATAGAGCACCGCTACGGGGTCGAGGTCGAGGTACGGGCGCCCAGGGTGCCTTTCATGGAGACGATCACGGGCTCCGCCCAGGCCCAGGGCCGCTACAAGAAGCAGACCGGCGGCCGTGGCCAGTTCGGCGACGCGAGGATAGAGCTCTCCCCGCTACCGCGGGGCTCTGGCTTCGAGTTCGAGAACGCCATCGTCGGCGGCGCCATACCGCGCCAGTTCATCCCCGCCGTGGAGAAGGGCATCATCGAGGCCATGACCGGAGGTAGCATCGCCGGCTACCCCGTAGTCGACGTGAAAGTGCGCCTCCACGATGGCGCCTTCCATACCGTTGACTCCTCCGAGAACGCCTTCAAGGTCGCTGGCTCCATGGCCTTCAAGAACGCCATAGAGAAGGCCCATCCCGTACTCCTCGAACCTTACGTAAAGGTAGAGGTTCTCGCGCCCGCCGAGCTTGTGGGCGACATCATGGGCGACCTCTCCAGCCGTCGCGGAAGGCCCATGGGCGTGGAACAGGAAGACCACGGCGAGCGCCAGGTCATACAGGCCGAAGTGCCCCAGATAGAGATGCTCACCTACGCCCGCGACCTCCGCTCCATAACCGGCGGACGCGCCAACTTCCACGTCGAACCAGGCCATTACGAAGAAGTTCCCCCGAACCTGGTGGAGAAGGTCCTAGCCGCCAACGAAAGAGAGGAAGAAAAAGCGGCGTCGTAGCACGCTCAGGCTTCGCCTAAGCTTGTCAGCACGCCAGCTTCGCTCCGCTACGCCGGCTCCTCAGCACGCTCCAGCCTTGCGGCTGTCGCTTGTCGGCAACGCATCGGCTTCGCCTCGCTTTCGGCTGGTCGTCTCTCCGTAACGGCGGCTTGGGCAACCAACCTTTTCCGGGCATCGAATCTCTAGAGCGGCAGGGTGCAGGCCGCAGCGGGATCGGCTGAAAGCGACCGAAGGGAGCGTGCTGAAAGTGGAGGCCCACAGGGCCGTAACGTGCTGACAAGCGAGGGCACCAGCCCGAGC
>DASUPX010000270.1:0-3592 GCA_036280905.1 Rubrobacter sp.
GCTGGGGCTCCTCGCGTTGCTCTTCGGTCTCTACCTCGGTACGGCGGCCGGATGAGGAGCGCGACGCGGGTACGCATCTTCGTGGGCGAGGACGAGCGCTACCGGGGAAGGCCCCTGTTTGAGGCGATCGTGCTCGCCGCGCGGGAGCGGGGGCTGGCCGGTGCCACGGTTTTCAGGGGTTTTATGGGCTACGCGCCCCACGCCGACATAGCCACGACCGGCATCCTCAGGCTGGCCGAGAACCTGCCAGTGGTGGTTGACATAGTGGACTCGCGAGACAAGATAGACGGGTTCATGCCCTTCCTGAAGCGGGCCGTCAGGACGGGGCTGGTGCTCTCTTCCTCCGTAGAGGCCGAGCAGGTGGTGCCGGGGGAGGGCGAGTAGGATTGGACGGTGGGGTGCCGGCCCTCCGGGCCAGGGTCTACCTGCGCGATTCCGATGTCGTGGACAACAAACCGGTGCACGAACTCGTCTACGCTTCATTCGTTGATGCAGGCGTCGGCGACGTGTCGGTACACCACGGCATCATGGGTTTCGACCGGGCTTCCGGGTTGCTCTCTTTGCGCCCGCTGCGGTTTCACGCCGACCTGCCGGCCGTGGTCGAGGCCGTCGGGAGCAGGGGGGAGATCGAGGCCGCTCTATCAGACGTCAGGCGCGTGCTATCTAGGGGCCTCATCACGGTCGCCGAGGTCGAGCTGTTTGAATGAGTGGGGTCAAACGCCGGATCTCCCGAACGCTACAATCAGTCCAGGCTATGGCGACCATTGACTACACGGAACTTGACTGGCGGTGGGCAATCGTGCTTGGCGTCGCGCTGCGGGACGGCCTGCTCGACGAGGTAGCCCGCTCGCCCCGGTCGGCAGAAGAGGTGGCGTCCCGGCTCGGGCTCGACCCGCGCGCCACGTACGTGCTCCTCTCGGCGCTGGGCGAGCTGGGGATCCTGGAAGAGGACGATGGCTCATACTTTCTTCGTGAGGAGCATCGTGGGCCGCTCCTGGAGCCGGGGCACCCCGACTTCGCCGGGGGCAGCGTGGTTCACCGGTGCGAGCTCATCGGTAGCTGGAGCCGGATGGGTGAAATCCTCAGGACGGGGGAGCCGGTGGAGGACCGCACGTCCCCCAGATTCTCGGGTACGGCGACCTTTATCCAGTCGATGCGCCGCGGGGCGCGCGCCGGTGCCGAAGCAGTCAGCGACGTCGTGCTCTCGCGCCTGCCGGAGGGCGCCAGCATTCTCGACGTTGGGGGCGGTCCAGGCACCAACGCCGAGGCTTTCGTCGCCTCGGGGGCTAGCGTAACCGTCTTCGACAGGCCCGAGGTGATCGAGCTGATGAGCGGGCAACTGCACGCCGCCGGCATCGAGACCGCGGCGGGCGACATGAACGAGGCCTTGCCTGATGGACCATTCGATGCCGTCTACTACGGGAACACCTCGCATATGTACGGCCCACAGGAGAATAGGAGGCTCTTCGCGGCCATGCGCCGCCCGCTCGTTCCCGGCGGCCTGCTGGTGGTCAGGGAGTTCGTGCGTGGCATGAGCGATGATGCGGCCCTCTTCGCCGTAAACATGCTGGTCCTGACGGCCGGCGGGGGAACCTACACCCGTGGAGATTATCAGGGTTGGCTCACGGATGCCGGCTTCGAGGGCGTAGAGATCGTACCGGTGCCAGGAAGGGGAACCCACCTCATCTTCGCCCGAAACCCCGGTTAGGACTTCCCGCCGCTTGAGGCTGACCCCGCAGATACTCGAGGCCTGCTACCGGGCCGGCGCGTTTCCAATGGCCGACCCTTACGGCCACATCGGGTTTTATCGCTCCGACCCGCGGAGCGTGCTGGAGCTCGACGAGTTGCACGTCTCCCGGTCGCTCGCCCGCGTGCTCCGCAAAGGGACCCACGAGGTACGCGTTGATGAGGACTTCGAGGGCGTCATCCGCGCGTGCGCCGACAGGGAGGAGACCTGGATCAACGCGGAGATAATCGAGGCGTACGTCCGGCTGCACGCGGTGGGGAAGGCCCACAGCGTCGAGGCGTATAGTGGGGGCAATCTGGTCGGGGGACTCTACGGCGTCACCCTGGGGGCCGCGTTCATGGGAGAGTCGATGTTCACGCGCATGAGAGACGCCTCCAAGGTCTGCTTCGTCCACCTCGTCGGCCGCCTGCGAGACAGAGATTTCAGGTTGCTCGACTGCCAGATCCAGAACCCCCACCTGGCAAGCCTTGGGGCGCGCGAGATACCGGAGGAGGAGTACCTCAGGCGGCTGCAACACGCCCTAGGCCTGGAGCGCTCTTTCTTGTAATCCTGACCCGGCTGACCACTTCCGGCGCGTGGTAAGCTTGCCCCATGGATATACGACACATTGACATCGACTTCGAGCCGAAGCTCGAGCGGCCGATCCTAATCGCCGGTTTTACAGGTTGGAACGACGCCGCGGACGCCGCGAGCGTCGCCGTCGAGACGCTGGCAAGCTCGTGGGACGCACGGCGGTTCGGCGGCTTCGACGGCGAGGAGTTCTTCGACTTCCAGACCACCCGCCCCCAGGTCAAGCTCGTCGACGGGGTGACGCGCGAGATCGAATGGCCCGAGAACACGCTCTCCGCGACGCAGGCTAGCCTGGAGGCCACCGGGGGCCGCGGGGTCGTCTTGCTGTCGGGGCCGGAACCGAATTTCCGGTGGCGCACGTTCTCCCAGACGGTCGTCGATCTGGCCAGGGCTCTAGACGTAGAACTGGTCGTGACGATGGGTGCCCTGCTGGCGGACGTGCCGCACTCGCGCCCTGTCTCGGTCGCCGCCAACTCCCAGGACCCAACCCTTGTTGAGTCATTGGACCTCTCCGCCTCCCGCTACGAGGGCCCGACGGGTATCACGGGCGTGCTGCACCGGGTCTGCGCCGACGGGGGGCTTCCCTCCGTTAGCTTCTGGGCCTCGGTTCCACACTACCTGCCCGCCGTCCCGTCCGCCCCGGCAACCATCGCCCTCCTCGAGAAGCTCTCCGGGTTGCTCGGTATGAAGGTAGACACCACCGAGCTCGAAAGCACGGCCGAGACCTACCAGGATCAGGTCTCCGTAGCCGTCTCTCAGGACTCGGATCTGTCCTCGTACGTAAAGATGCTCGAGGAACGCTACGACTCGCAGCTTGACCAGGGCTCGCGCAACCTGCCATCTGGTGACGATCTGGCCCAGGAGCTGGAAGGCTTCCTCCGCGACCACCGCCGCGAGGAGGAATAGACTACAGGTTTCAGGCAGCAAGCTTTGGGCACTCGCGTGACATAATCGCGCTTGGGCACGGCGGTTTGCTCGAAACCTGTAATCGCGTTGCTACCGGCACCGGCACGAAGTCGCACCGTGACGTGTATCCCGATGACCTGAACTCGCCGTGGAAGCGTTGCAGGTTTCTGTAACCGCCGGGGACATCTACCCGTGCCCAGCCTCTGAAATCCCGGCCGGCCGTCGTCGCGATGCTCGGTCGCGGAGGAGCTCGGCAAGACCGGGACCACCTTCGAGGCGTCGCCAAACAGAGGGGAAGTTCGGGCCTAGTTGGCGAGTTTGCCTTTTCCGGTTGACGGGCGATTTACGGTGTAGATGCCAGTGACGATC
>DASUPX010000271.1:0-8508 GCA_036280905.1 Rubrobacter sp.
GTGGGTGAGTGCTGCCACGGCTGGAAGTAAGGCGACCATCCACACGTTTCGCGAGGCAAGAGCGATTCCGAAATAGAGCAAGGTCCAGCCGACATACATCGGGTTGCGGCATATCGCGTAGGGCCCACTAGAAATGAGTTCAGAGGGTCGCTCCAGGTCGACCTCGGAGGCGGCTCGCACCGCCAGTGCTGATATGGTGAATCCAGCTACCACAAGGCTCCATCCAGCGCTACGATATAGTGGCCTGTCACCGAAAAGTCTCCGGGAGCTCGTTAGATGCAGCACTCCGCTGACGAGTATTCCGGCCAGGTGGGGCTCGGGAAGCGGGATGTTGTTCCATCTGAGCTCGATGATGCCTCTTCCTCCTTCAATCCTCGTGCCGATCACAGACGTAATCTCGTGAAAGGTCGTAATCCCGTCCGTCTATCTCTCCGAGCCGGGGACCGTAGAGATGGACCGAGATGGCAGGTTCCGCCGTGGTATTGCCAACACGGTGGATGCCACCCTCATACGGCAGCACAGTGGAGGTTCCGTCTTCCTTTCTCCACTGGAGTTGCCAGACCTTCGTCAGGCGGGCATGGTCTGGCCTGGAACCGTCATCGGTGCGCTCGTAACGTTCCTCCTGGACAGACCCCACGACGCAACGGAAGGCGCCCCAGGATGAATGATCGTGGATCTCGGTGGCAGAACCCGGAGGCCAGACAAACACCTGCAGGGACGTGGACCCATCAGGAGAATCTTCGCGACAGGCTACGTACCAGTCCTCGGCCGGCTTCTCCAAAAATGGCAAGACGTGCGATTCCAGGAAATCGTCATCTTCTGCCAGACCAGATAGGACGGACACGGCCCGTGGCAGCGCCACCTCCAGGGGTAGAAGGCCGGCGTCAAGAGCGTATGGCGTGAAGCTCATCAGCGTCCTTCCCCATCCGCTCCTGGTATCGTCCATGCGATACGTCTGCGGTGATGTGTTTCGCGACGTACTCCGTGTCCCTCCCAACGCCGGGTATGACGTCGGAAGAGGCCGCGTACTGGAAGGGCAACCCCACAAAGTACAGCCCGGATTCTCCGACCACTACGCCACGTTCGTGCACCGGGCGTTCGTCCCGATCGAAGATGGGGAGGTCGATCCAGGAAAACTCCTCCTTGTACCCCGTGCACCAGACCACGTTCGACACGTCCAGGACGCGCCCGTCCTCTAGCGCGGGACGACCATCCTTTGCGCCGACGGTTCTCGGCACCTGCTCGACCCCGGCGGCGGCAAGATCCTTCACCTTGACACGGATGAGCGGCGCGCCATGGGAGATAAACTGGGGTCGGACTTTCCGTCCTACGGGCGTATCCAGGGTAAGCACGTGATGGGCGGCGAACCGCACCACAGGAAATACGAACCTGGCCGCCGTAGGCCCGTGACGAACGGGGATCTGCCCAGAAGGTTTGCCCGACAGGCGCGTGGGATGTGTGCGGGACAGCTCGAAAGCGATCTCCGCCCCGGAGTTGCCCGCGCCGACCACAAGAACGGCGCCTTCCCCGAGCTGGGAGGGACGACGATACTGGCTGGAATGAAGTTGCACGATGTTCGGGTGGAGCTCGCCGGCGAACGCCGGGACACTCGGGACCCGGTGGGCACCCGTCGCAACGACCACGTGCTTCGCCTCGAAACGGCGGGCTCCGGATTGCACTACGAAACGTTCTCCCTCCCGAAAGAGTCTGTCCACCTTGACGCCGGTTCTAACCGGAAGATCGAACCGGGCCGCGTAGGCCTCGAGGTAGTCGGCCATCTCGTCCTTCGTGGGGAAAGAAATGGCGGGTGCGGGGAAGCGCCAGCCCGGGAGCCCCGAGAAGCGGGCCGGGGTGAACAGTCGCAGCGAATCCCACCGCTTGCGCCAGGAGTCACCGGTCCTTTCGCTGGCGTCCAGGACCACGAAGGGCATTGCGCGCTTCGCCAGGTGATAGCCGGTAGCGAGACCTGCCTGACCGCCACCGATGATCACCGTATCTACGCGTTCCGGTTCAAGGGCGGTACGCCGTGAGCGCATCTTCACTTCGCGCCTTGTGTTCATCGATGCCTCCTCGTTGCCAGAGGGCGGGTCTGCACAATCGACAGTCTCCTCCAGAAGAGGGGGCGGTACATCGGCGGAACTACCCAACTTATCCTACTGGCGACGTGGGTAGAACTACCCACGAGGGTGCTTAGATGAGCTGACGCCTATAGGCGTGGGCGGTGGCGGCGGCACGCGATGACACACCCAACTTGGCGAAGATGTTGCTGACGTGCCGATCCACCGTCCTCTCGCTGACGACGAGCTCCACGGCTATGGCCCTGTTCGTTTCGCCATCGGCGACCAGGCGCAGTACCTCGAGTTCGCGCGAGGTCAGCCTATGAGAGGCAACAGAACCCGAGTCGCGGGGGGGCGATTCTAGCCGGGCCAGCTCAGGCGCCGCGCCGAGCTGTTCGAAGATACCGTGGGCCGCTTCCAGCTCCAGGACGGCGGTATCCTCATCCCCGAGGGCACGGCAGGCTTCTCCCAGAAGCACCCTTACGCGTGCGACCTCGTAAGGCACCTCGATCTCCTGCCACATCTGCCACGCCCGGCGCAGCGCCAGAAGGGCGGCCCGAGGGTCGCCTTCGGCCAGATCCACCGCTCCTTTGGCGTGTGCGACCATCGCGTCCAACATGGCGCTCTCGTAGCGTACCGAGATCTCCCGTAGCTCGTCGCTGGCGCGGCGGGCCTCCCTGACGTCGCCCGAGGAGAGCATGATCTCGACGTAGGCGGGCAGGAGTCTGGCGCGCTTCAGGGGATCTGTGGCCTCGCCCACGGCACGACGGATCGCGGCGGCGGCCGCGTCTTCGTTCCCCTGGGCAACCCGCAACAGGGCCAGGCCAGGTTGCGGCTCCCACCCGGACCGGCTCGCGTTGCGGTACGCTTCCTCGGCCTCGGCGAATTTGCCCTGCAAACGATAGATCTCTCCCTGGCTGTAATGGGCCTGGGCAGCGGACGACGGGTTATTGGCCCGTTCGCAACGCTGGCGGGCCCGTCGCGCTTCTTCCAGCGCGTCCTGCCAGGCGCCATGCAATGCCATGATCTCGGAGCGGTGAACCATGCAAGTGCCGCCGAAGGCCACCATTTCGGGCTGATCCTCGCACCATCGCGTCAGGGCGGCGGTCCATTCCCTGGCGCGGCGCAGCGCATACACCTTCTGACAACCCGAGATCACGCTGCAATAGACGATGCCTGTGACGATGGGCGAAACCTCCCCCGCTGTCACGGCTACCATGGCTTCGTCCAGCAGCCCGAGCCCCTCCTCGACCCGCCCCTGATGGATCAGGGCGAGCCCCTGCTCGTGCACGGTGAGGGCGAGCAGATCCGCGTCACCGAAGCGCTCGCCGATCTCGACAGCGTCGGCTGCGATTGCGTAGGCGGCCTCCCAATCGCCCGTGGCCTCGTGCCGCAGCATGGCCGGTATCATCAAATACCCCTGCTCGACGCAGTCGTCAGCCTCACGGTCGACCAGCCGCTGGGCGCGGCTGAGCCAGCCGCTCGCACGGCCCACCTCTCCATGCAGCGCCAGGGTGATACCCACCCAGAAAGCGCATCGCACCGCGCGCAACACCTCTCCGGATTCGAGGTGCACGTGATAAGCACGCTCCAGGCTGCCCAGGCACTCATCGTCGTGACCGATCATGTACGCCGACGTGGCGAGCAAATCGAGGTCCTCAGCCCCGAGCGGTGTCGTCCGGTCGGCCTGCGAAAGCGACGTGTAGGCGTCCATCCACGCCCGCCTCGCGTAGGACTCACGGCCGTGTACGAGCTCACCCGCGGCGTCTACCACGGCCACACCAACCGTTTCGAGAAAACGGCGGGCAGGATGGGTGGCCCGAAGGGGAGGTAGTCATCAGGCCGGCAAGGCGTGCACCCGTGACCGAAGTCCCCCACGAGATGCCGCAGCTCGATTCCTACCGCCGGGCCCTCCGCTTCCGCGGTAATCGCGCTCGTATGATGCTCTTTGCGGCGCAGGTTATCCATCGCACCGAAGAACCTCCTAGTCCGCGGGTTATTATAACGTGTGCATCAATCAAAGTGGGTTCCCGATGCACGCCGCGCGACAACCGTGGAGGCGTAAACGGCGATCTGCACCGGCCTTGGACTGGGGGTCAGGGGTGAGAAGTGGCGTGGGGCAATCAGCAGCATCGTAAAGGTCTTGAAGGGAGCCAGGTCGGGCTACTGGATGGCCCTGCCCGCGCTTTTGGCTATACTGGCGCTCGTCGCCTACCCGCTGGCCTTCACCACCTACTACCCCACTGGCGGCCCCGCCTGGCTCCTGGCCCGCAGCCAACGGCACCATGCGTTCGCCTAGCGGGACGTAGCATCTACCTACAGCCCTTCGAGATGACCCAGCTAGACAGGGATGGGAGGTGGGATCAGGGGCCGCTGGTCTCCTCCCTGGAGCGGCGCGAGTTTCCCGCCATCCTGATCTGGGAAACTGCCGTACGATCAGGGTGTCTACAGGGAGTGGTGGACCCGGTGCTGCTCCAGGCCATAGACGAAACTTCAGGCCCACCCATGAATACGGCGGAAACGTGGTCTAGCGTCCCAGGCCGGATGAGGACGTCCCCTGATAATCCGGGTATATTGGACAAGCGGGCCGGAGCGGGCAGGTTTACACCGACCGAAAGGAGATCAGCGTGGCGGACGTACACGTCTACGTCAACAGAACGGCGGCGCATGAGGGCACGAACCTCGAAGACATCGAAGAGGCCTTGAGGCAGCTGGACTACGTCTCCCACGTCGAGGCCAACCCGGTGGGTAACGTGGTCGCCGTCTCCTTCGAGGGAGGCAAGACCGAGCAGGAGGGCATCAAGGATGCCGTCGAAAGTATCGGCTACGAGGTCTCGAGGTTCTCGAAAAGATCCACCATCGCCGACCAGGACCGAAACCTGTGGGATATATAGCTGTCAGCCATGTAGCAATTAGCTATCAGCTATGAGCCAGAACAGAAGTCGAAGCTAGAGCGGTTCTCGAAAAGGCTTCAGGCTACAGGTTTCGGGCTTCAGAAGAATTGCCTGAGGCCTGTAGCCTTTTCTCGGGTTCACTCTGTCCGCACATCGTCCCAAAAGCTGACAGCTGATTGCTCGCCAAGGGGTTGGGCCCCCTGGCTTCCGCTCTAGGCGTCTGCCCCCTTGGCGATAAGCAGCAGTACCACGCGCCAGTGGCATGATGCTGTGGCGGGGTCTGCTGCGACTTTCTCTCGCAGGTTGTCGAAGAAGGCGTCGGCTATTTGCTCGTGTTCCTGGGGGGTGCGGTCCGCGTCGAGGGCCCCGAAGAGCGAGGGTCCGTAGGCCGCCCGGAAGAACGCTTCGTAGTCGGCGGCGAAGGCTCTGGCGTCACCGCTCTGCTCGTACTCGGGCCAGAACGGGTCAGGCAGGACGACTTCGGAGGATGATTCGAGCTCAAGGGGGCTGCCTTTCTGGCCTGGGGAGAACGGGGTTTCGAACTCTTTCAGCGTGCGGTTGTAGGTCGGGATGACCATTCGCTCGTACTCGTCGGGGCGGAGCGTGTCGCCTTCGACTATCTCCTGCAATGCCGCGTTCGCCATGTCCATGAGGCCCTCGGCTCCGCTGGCACCCTCGTCGTCGCTCGCCCCGCCAAGCACGACGAGGCGGCCTCCGGGCCGAAGCTCGTGGCTCCTGTGGTACAGGAAGGCCTGCCAGTCCCCTTCCGATTGCCTGGCGAACGCTTCCTTCACCGTGCCGGCCGCCCGGTTGGACCAGATGTGGTCGGGGATGGTCGCAGGGACGCGGCTGAGCCAGTGGATCGCGATGGCGTTCCACCCGATGTGAAGGTGGGAGTCGGGGAAGAGCCGCTCGTAGAACGATTTGCCTCCCGCGTATGCGAACACGTTGGAGGTTCCCTGCAGGTAGCTTGCCGGGGAGGCCAGCAACGTAAACAACGGGTCGAAATCGTTGGTGGGCAGGTCAGTGTGGAAGACGGAGACGGCGAGGTCCTCCGACGAGCGTTGCCTGACCCCGTCGATGATGGTCCGCATCGGCTCCATAGAGTTGTTTCCCCCGGCCACGCCGTAATCCGCGACCTGCAACACCCCTCCGGCATCGGGGAGCGGGACGGCCCCGACGGCGTGCTCCAGCA
The DNA here is from genome assembly GCA_036280905.1 of Rubrobacter sp. Classification (GTDB taxonomy): domain Bacteria; phylum Actinomycetota; class Rubrobacteria; order Rubrobacterales; family Rubrobacteraceae; genus Rubrobacter_D. The sequence continues at coordinate 6,147 of DASUPX010000271.1, forward strand.
AGGGTAGCCCGAACGATACGGCTCCGCGCTGCGGCCTCGAATGCCTGTTGTAGAAACCCTTGCCCTCCATCACGCCCAGGTCTCCGGACGCGCCAGCGGTCTTCTTCTCGGTCATCTTCTGTTTCCCCCCATAGTAGATGCGTGACTACTGCTCTCGGTCTCCCCGCTCACCAGGCGCGGTCTTGCTCACCACCCCTTCGAGCAGCACCCGGTTGGGGACGTAGTGGATGCGTCCGTCCGCCGATCTCAGCGTGACCGAGGCGAGGCCCAGCTCCTCCACCGTGCCCTCTATGCCGTTTACCGAGATCACATCCCCTTCCCTGATGCCGTTTCCCTGCACGTAGCGGCCCGCGGCGATGTTCCCAGAGAGAGGGACCAGGCCAAGGCCAAGGGCCAGGGCGGCCACGATCCCGGCCGCGCCGAAGAGGATCGCGGCCAGGAGTACCAGGATGGAGATATTGATCCCCAGCTGCGCGGCGGCCAGCAGAAAGGCGATCGCGAGCACAAAGGCGAAGACCGCGCGGCCGAACAGATCCCCACCCCTCAGGCCAGCGCTCTCGGATCGTATGACCGCCAGGTTGGAGAGCCAACCCGCCGCCGCGAGGCCTCCGGCCAGGATCAGGACAGCGACCACGGCCTTCCCGGCGAGTGCGACCACGAGATCCATGTTGCGCTCCAGGGATGCCAACCCCAGGATGCTCAGGGCCGCGGCGACCCCCGCAAGCAGTACCCCCCAGAACAGCACGTACGCGACGACGAAAGAGGGGCTTCTCCCGAAGCCCACCCGCTGCAAAGAGGCCGCCGCCCCCGTCGACTCGAACAGGCGATCCAGCCCAACCCGCTGCAATAACCTGGCTCCCAGACGCTGCAGAAGGCGCGCCACGAGGAAGGCGACCACCAGCACCAGGACGGCGCCGACCAGCCTCGGGGTAAACCCGGAAATAGCTGTCCACAAAGCCTCCAGGGCGTTGGCCATCTGCAAACTCCTCCGCACACGAGACCCCGCGCTCCTCCTGCCGGCGCGGGCGGCATACATACTAGCTTACACCGTCCTCAGGTTCATTGGACGGCCAGCCTCGGCCCGATCTAACCCCTCCCCACCCTCCTTGCAATCCAGGGTGCGGATGCTAGGATTTCTGATGCTTCCAGGGCCCGTAGCTCAGCCGGGAGAGCGCCGCCCTCGCATGGCGGAGGTCACGAGTTCGAGTCTCGTCGGGTCCACTCACCGAAACCCTCATAACTACGCGGAAACTCACGAAAAAGAGAAGGGCTAGAATCGTCTCCCGGCCCTCACTACACCAGCTAATACACCAACGCGGCCCCAATGCCGGCAACTCCTCCTTATCCGAAGGCATCTCCCATTGCGCCGGATGCCTGATCCCCATCGAGGGAAGGTAGTGCGAGTAGGTGTCGAGTGTCATGGCGATGGTGGCGTGTCCGAGGAGCTCCTGAACGATCTTCGGGTGGACGCCACGGCCGAGTAGCAGATCCCTCGAACACCAGGGCCTCATGAAGTATCTAGAGCTTGCTTGGGGCCATGTAGTTGCAGATGTGCTGGGTATTTGTGGCAGGAAGCCATCTTACCCTCTGCGAGTACTGCGGACGCCTCATCTCACTAGCCCGACCCTATCCCGAGAGCAGGAAACGTAGGCGAGACAAGAGGTTCTGTGACGACGCTTGTCGCCAGGCGCATCACAGGAGCAAGAAGAAGCATTAGGCGCCTGATCTCCCAGGACACGTACACACCAATGCGACCAGAGTACCCTAGTTTGTGGCCACAAGGCACATTCGTTATCGTGAATGTTCATTCACGCCTACCAGAAGTTGTGGTCGTGCCCATAGCGCATCCTAGCCTCCCTCGACCAGAAAGCGGCTGTACATCTCCCCATATGCAGAATCATGAATCCATACTTCGGAGAATCTACCTTCCACGCACTTCGGTGAATAGAGTTCGTGCTTGTGGGGCGCGACGTGGGGGCGCGTCCTCCGCCATCGAGAACCCAAGGGCATCGTTCGCCCGAAAGGCGCGGGCGCTACAATACCCTACCGTACGCACCGACCCAACGGAGCGGAGGCGCCTTGTCCGATAGACGGACCACGAACGAACCGATCAAAGTGCTGCTTGCGGACGACCACACCATGTTCAGGCAGGGGCTTGCCGGCATCCTCGCCTCCTACGGCGGCATGGAGATCGTGGCCGAGGTCCCAAACGACGCCGAGGCCCTGGAGATCGCCCGCGATCTCTCCCCCGACGTGGTCATCATGCAGGTGCAGATGCCCTTCCAGAGGTCCGTAGAGACCCTGAGAGCCATACGCGCCTTCTCCGATCCCCCGAAGGTCATAATAGTCACCATGTTCGAGA
>DASUPX010000272.1:0-3469 GCA_036280905.1 Rubrobacter sp.
GATGGAGGGCAAGACGCCAGTTATAGGGTTGGACGTGTGGGAGCACGCCTACTACCTGAAGTACCAGAACAGGCGTCCTGAGTACATACAGGCGTGGTGGGATGTGCTGAACTGGGACGAGGCCGAGAGGCGCTTCCAGGCCGCCAAGAACGCCTAGCCCCTAGCAAAGACCAGCCAGCAGGAGGGCCCCCGGAGCGTTCCGGGGGCCCTCTTCGCATCTCCGACGGGTACCCCGAAGATCGCACCGGCCTGGGCCGGGTCTCTGGTGACCATCGAACCCGTCATCACCTGTGAAGCCTCTGTGATCTCTCGAGCACGCATCATCCGTATACGTCGTGGTCCGGACAGAGCCTGTAGACTCTGTCCGGCAGTAAGGGGGCGGACGTGGGAAGGATCTCTTAGATGAAGCTTGTTATCGTGGGTGGTGTGGCGGCGGGGACGAAGGCGGCTTCGAGGGCGCGCAGGCTTGACCCCGAGATGGAGATCACGGTTTATCAGGAGGAACCGGAACCTTCGATCAGCGAGTGCGGCCTGCCCTACTACCTCTCCGGCATAGTCGAGGAGCGTGAACGGCTCGTGGCACGCACCCCGGAGCAGTTCGCGGAGAAAGACATCGAGGTGCTGGTCCGCCACCGGGTCGAGGGCTTAGACGCAGGCGCGAAAAGGCTCGTCGTGCGCGATCTCCACGCAGGCAAGACCTTCGAAGATACCTACGATCGGCTCATCGTCGCCACGGGCGCGCGGGCTGTCCTCCCCCCCATCCCCGGCTCTGGTCTCGGAGGCGTTTTCCCGCTTCGATTCCTCACCGACGCTGACAGGATCATGTCTTACATGCGCGAGCGCTCGCCAAAGAAGGCCACCATAGTGGGCGGAGGTTACATCGGGCTCGAGGTCGCGGAGAACCTTTGCGGCCTCGGGATAGAGTGCTCCGTGGTGGAAGGCGAAAACAGGGTCGCCGTCGCCTACGGGCCAGAAGTCTCAGAGAGGGTGGCCGACGAACTGCGGGCCCACGACGTCGACATCTTTACGGGTGAGAGGGTCGAGGAGTTCATCGGCGAAGACCGCGTGCGCGGCGTCAAGTTCGGCGACACGGAGCTCGAGACGGACCTCGTGATCGTTGGCGTTGGCATCGAGCCAAGCGTGGAGCTGGCCGCTGAGGCGGGGGTGGAGGTCGGCGAGACGGGCGCCATCCGGGTAGACGAGCACATGAAGACCAACGTCCCCGACGTGTGGGCCGCCGGTGACTGCGTGGAGACCAGGGACCTGACCAGCGGCAAACAGGCCTGGTTCCCCCTCGGGGACACCGCGAACCAGATGGGCCGCGTAGCCGGCACCAACGCCACTACGGGCGAAGACACCCTGGAGTTTCCGGGCACCCTTGGCACCGGGATCTTCAAGGTCTTCGACCTCGGGGTGGGCCGGACGGGCCTCTCAGAGGAAGCGGCCGCGGACGCCGGCTTCGAGACCGTGAGCGCGAGCCTCACCTCCTACGACCGCGCCGCATACTATCCCGGCGCCGGAAAGGTCTTCCTCAAGCTCATCGCCGACCGCTCCACGGGACGCCTGATCGGCGCCGAAGCAGCGGGCGCTTTCTCGGACAAGCTCATCGACGTCTGCGCCACGGCCCTCTGGGGAAAGCTCTCCTACCCCGACCTGGTCAACATAGACCTGGCCTACTCCCCGCCCTACGGTCCCGCCCTGAGCCCCGTCATACAGGCCGCCACCATACTCTCCGGCAAATTCGAACGCGCCAGGGAAGGCGTCAGAGCCTCAGAATAAGCACACTACGGCCTGCGGCCTCCGTTTGTCAGCACGCTCGCCCGGCTTCGCCTGGCTCGCTTTCAGCTAGATCCCGTTGCGGCATAAGCTTGCCACTCTAAAGCTCCGCGACCCGGGGAAGGTGCGTAAGCGAGCCTTCCGTTCCATGACGAGACGACTGGCCGAAAGCGAGAGCCTTAAGGCTCGAAGCGTTGCTGACAAGCGACAGCCGCTAGGCTGGAGCGTGCTGACAAGCCGTCGAAGACGGCGTGCTGACGAGCGTAGGCGAAGCCGAAGCGTGCTCAGAACCGCTCGACGACCGTCCTCGCGAGCATGTGCAGCGGCAGGTAGTCGGGGCCGCCGGCCTTGGAGTCGGTGCCGCTCATGCCGAAGCCGCCGAAGGGCTGGACGCCAACCAGGGCACCGGTGATGCTGCGGTTGAAGTAGACGTTGCCGGCCTTGAACTCCTGCCTGGCGCGCTCCAGGTTGTCTCGGTTCTTGGAGTAGACGCCGCCGGTCAGGCCGTAGGGGCTGTCGTTGGCGAAGCGCAGGGCCTCATCGAAGTCGCTGGCCTTTATCACGGAGAGGACGGGGCCGAAGATCTCTTCCCGCGCCACCCTGGCGTCCTGGCCGACCTCGAATATCGTCGGGCTGACGAAGTAGCCGCTCTCGGGATCTCCGGGGTCCTCACCGAGAACCCGGTCCCCCTCCTGTTTGCCGGCATCGACGTAGCCAGATACTTTCTCGAACTGGGGCTCGCTTATGACCGGGCCGAGGTTGACGTCGGCGCCGCCTTCTGCCGGGCCTCCTATGTTGAGCGCCTTCGCGTTCCGTACGACCCTGTCGAGTATCTCGTCGTAGATGTCGGCGTGCACGATGGCGCGGCTCGCCGCCGAGCACTTCTGGCCCGAGTAGCCGTAGGCGCTCTTCACTATGTCGGCGGCGGCGGAGTCGAGGTCGGCCGAGTCGTCTATGACCATGGCGTCCTTGCCGCCCATCTCGGCGATGACCCGCTTGACCCACCGCTGATTCTCTATCTGTTTGGCCGCGAGCTCGTTTATCCTCAGCCCCGTCGCCATGGAGCCGGTGAAGGAGATGAAGCGCGTCCTCGCGTCCTGCACCAGGTAGTCGCCCACCTCCGAGCCGTAGCCGGGCAGATAGTTGATGACGCCCTCTGGGAGGCCGGCCTCCTCGAAGATCTCCGCGACGACGGCGCCGATCACGGAGGTGAACTCGGACGGCTTCATGACCACGGTGTTGCCGGCGACGATGGCCGCGCTCGACATGCCGGTGAGGATGGCGGTTGGGAAGTTCCAGGGCGCTATGATGACGCCGACGCCCATAGCCTGATAGGAGTAGCGGCTCTCCTCGCCTGGGATGGAGTAGATCTCCACCCCGTCCTTGAGACGCAGCATCTCGCGGGCGTAGTACTCCAGGAAGTCTATGGCCTCCGCGACCTGCGCGTCCGCCTCTGCCCAGGGCTTGCCGCCCTCGTATGCCTCCCAGGCCAGGAGCTCGAACCGCCTGCGCTTCATGATCGCCGAGGCACGCAAGAGTATGCGTGCCCGCGCCTCCGGGGAGGTGTGACTCCAGGTCTCGAAGGTGGAGGTGGCGGTCTCAAGCGCCATGTCAGCCTCGCGCTCGGTGGCGCTTGCGGTGCGGCCCACTACTTGTGAGGGGTTCGCCGGGTTCACCGAGACTATCTCACCAT
>DASUPX010000273.1:0-14309 GCA_036280905.1 Rubrobacter sp.
GAGGTCTTCCGTCCTGACCTTCTCGAGCGCCGACCCCAGGGCTTCTTCTTCTTCTGCCTCTTTCGGGATCACGCACACGCCGTCCACGTTCCCGAAGAGGAGGTCCCCCGGTCTGATGTTCGCGTCCCCTATCCTCACCGGCACCCGGAAGTCTATGACCCTACCTCTCGGGCCTTGATCCTGCGCGTAAGGGCCGGACGAGAAGGTCGGAAACCCGAGACGGAGGATCTCGTTCGTGTCGCGGTGGTAGCCGTCGAGGACCGCACCCGAGGCCTTGAGAACGCGTGCCCTGGTGCTCATCAGGCCGCCCCAGAGCGCGTAGCGGGGTGACGCGCCGGCGCAGACGTACACCTCACCGGGCTTCAGGTCGTCGAGCGCCCGGAACATGAGGCCGAACGGCCTGTCCAGTACCTCGTTCTCCCCGGCGCCGCTCTCTTCGGAGAACACGTCGGCCTCCAGGACCGGCATGGCCCGACCGAGCACGACCATATCGTCTCTTGCCGGACGGATACGTGCTGGCAGGAACTGGTTTCTGAGGCCCATCGCGTCCATCACGTCGCCCACCACCGCGGGGAACAGTTCCCGGCGCACCATCTCGAGTCGTGCCTCTGGTGTCAACCCCGTCAAGCTTTCACCCCCTCGCGGATCGTTCTCGACGAACGTCTAGCCCACCCTTCGACATCTCAGCAGCGCCACCAGACCTTCCGAATCGGGCGCGGGCGTCTGCGCGTGCGCCCTTTTGCGGTCGTCGCCGATCACGCGGCGTACGGCCACTGGCCGTTCTCTAGACGGCGTAATTCGAATCGCCACCGATGGCCCCGGGATACCCTCCCCTGTAGCTCGGGTGCAACCTTCCCCTGATGCAACTTTCAAGCAACATCCATTGTAAGGAGCGCCTCTTTGCCGCGCAAGCCTCGCGGAACGAGCATCGCCTGGGGCGACCGGACGTGAACGGCACCGATCCCCGGCATCCCCGGTCTGCCTGGCGCGCTCCGACGGCGGGAGGTCGAAGAGCACTGTGGGCCGCATCAGCTCGTAGCGGGCCTGCTCGGGCCACCTCGGACTAGCAGCCCGGCGGGACGAGACAACGCTGCTTTGAAGAAACCCACTCCAGGCCACGCAAACTGCCCGAAAACGCGCACACTCCCGCCAGTAGGGTGCACGCTGTGTCGGGCAGCGTTAACGCTTTGACTTACGCTCTTCGCTGAAGCTCGTCGGGTGTCGGCTTCTGGAAGAGAGCAATCCAGGGCTTCATCGCTTCCCTGGAAACAATGAAACTCTCCTCTGAAGGTCGCGAATTCCTCGCCTCGAGCCGCCTCAGTAGCTCATCCTCCTGCACGTCCAGATAGTGTACTTCGCTGCTAGCTCCCAGTTGCTTCGCACGCGTCCGAAAATCCTCGCGCTCTTCTCGCGCCCAAAAACCGAAGTCGAGGATAACGTTTGTTCCCAATTCCAGCGCCCGACTAGCTATGTTCCAGAGCATAGCCTCGATCAGGCTATGCCGAGCATCGTGTTCTGGTTCTTCTGCGTCTTGACCGAAGAGGCGTACTTGCCACTCATCGGCTGTCAATCGAAGCGCCGGTAGTTCGTGTTCGAGCTTTCGTGCTAGCGTTGTTTTCCCAGAACAAGGAAGCCCGACCATCAGATGAAGAGTAGCCACGTTCCTTTCTCCCAACAGCCATGCGCCGCACACATCATGGATCGGTCCGTCGCGAACCGCTTCGATCCTGATACCTGTAGCCTCAAGGAGCCGTTTCGCGCTCGATGCGTTCCACCTCCTCGCGAGGGATGTGGATGGCTCCGGCGAATCTCTCGGCCTGGATAACCCCGCGTTCGACCATGTCAAGTACCTGACCCCTGGTGAGGTTGAGGTACTCCGCCGCCTCCACCACGGTGATTCGCGTGCGGTTCCCATCTTCCACGCTACCGACCTCCTTGCCCGGCAGAGCCGGGATCGAACTACCCGATAAGGATACCCCGGACAGCCCGCTCCCTGCCCAACTCACGAAGAACGACCCGATCCCGGCTTCACCGGCGTGTCATGCGCCCGAGCGTGGTCTGAAGGAGAGGCGGTGGAGGCGCGCGACGACGAGGCAGCGATACGCAGTGAAGATGGCATGCATCAGGCTCTAGTAGCGGTTACGACTTTCCGGGAGGCGGTATTGGCCCTGAGATGCCTGGTTGGGCCGAGGGGCCGGATGGTAAGCCTTGGCCTGGCTCCAATAACTGTGGCCCCGCCTCTAGAGCTGGAGGCGGGGCCTGGTTAGAGACGCACGTAGAGCACCGACGGCCTACCTGCCGTAGAGACGGCGGTCGATCAACGGCGCCTCGGTCCCGTCTCTTCGCCCGGGGACGAGCTCCGCCCTAGGGGCGCTGGACCCGGACCCTGGTGCAGCTGTCGCCCGCTTCCCTCCTGGCGTCCACGATGCAGAAGTCCCTGCCCTTGCCACCGTTGGCCGTGTCCAGCGTGTCGCCGTCGGCCACGTTGATCCTGTCGAAGCCACCGCCACCGGATACCACGTCCTCGTCGTCGGTGTACTTGTTGGCGAGCACGAGGTCGTCACCGGCCCTCGGGAGGATACGATCCTCCTTGCCGTCGCCTCTGCGCTCCAGCATCTTGTCATCACCCGTGCTACCCACACAGGGCAACACCCTGTTGCATTGGATCAACTGCCCCTCGGCGGCAAGCGCCACCGCCGCGAACAGCGGAACCAGCACGACCACCAGGGCCAGAGCTAGCATCATCTTACGCATATACATCTCTCCTCTCGCTCGCCGGGCGCGCGAGCAAACCCTTGCTCTGCGCCCCGTATGTTCCTCCCAACGGGCCAAACCCTAGCGCGAGCGGGGGGTCAACGCAACCCCCAGAAGGCCAACTTTCGACCGGAAAATATGACCGTATCACAACCCCACAACTCACCCAGTAGACAAGCCCCGTCGCCCCGGCAGGACGGGGAACCTAATCTTCAATCAGCACCGGGTGAGAGCCTCCGCGTCGCGACCGGGAATCTGGGATCGAACAGCATCAGGTACCTCTCCTGAAGCCTTCTCCCCGTGTTCTGCGGTTTACCCCCGAGAATCTGCGGCGAGCGTCCCGGCTATCGCGCGGAAATCCGCCCTTTGCTCCGGTGTGCCTAGGATGCCCACCGCGTCGCCGGGCTCGAGCCGCAGGCTGGCGCCTGGGTTCGAGATCACCTCGTCCCCCCTGACGACCGCCAGCACGGACGCCCCGGTCTCGGTCCTGACCGCGAGCTCCCCGATCGTGCGTCCCAGGAGGCCGCTTGCCGGGCGACCACCGTTCCCGGGGTCTCCTCCCTCGAGCTCCACCTCTTCGGGAAGGCGCACCCACTCGACTTCGATGGCCCGCGAGGCCTGTCGCAGCCTGAGGAGGAACCCCTCGCCCGTATCGTCGGTGGCCTCTTCCGTGGAGATGGGGGCATACAGCTCGCGCCTGACCATATCCGCGAAATTATGGGCCTCCTCGGCCCCCACCCCGAAGCGGGCCAGGGCCTGGCGGGCCAGCTCCAGGCCGGCCTCGAGCTCCGGCTGCACCGCCTCGTAGACGCCGAGGCGACCGAGATCCTCTAGCTGACCGATGCTCTCGGCCCGAACCAGGATGTCTGCCCGGGGGGCTAGCGACTGGGCCCGTTCGATAGCGAGCCTGGCGGCTATGGCGTCGGGGATGGTGAGCACTACCAGGCGGGCCTCGGCTGCTCCGGCGGCCTCCAGGACCGGGCCTGCTGCGGCGTCTCCGTAGACCGTGGGAAAACCCGCCTCCCTGGCCGCATCCGCGCGTCCGGGGTTGGCCTCTATGATGACGAAGGGCTTTTCCAGCCTGTCCAGCAGCCTGGCGACGAAGGAGCCCACCCGGCCGTACCCGGCGAGGATCGCGTGTGAATGCAGCCCGCCTTGCGGCAGGTTGAAGGTACGCAACGGCTCCCTCGGGAACCTTCTCCGGTACCTTCCGTAGAGGATGGGTGTAAGCCTGGCCGCCAGCGGGGTCATGGCCATCGTGATCGCCGCGGTGGCGAGCACGAGCGAGTACGTTTCCTGCGAGATCGCGTTCTCGCTGATCCCCTCCCTGGCCAGAAGGAAGGAGAACTCCCCGACCTGGAAGAGTCCCAGGCCGACGGCGAAGGGCGCGATGTTCGCGTAGCCGAAGGCCTTTGAGAGGCCGCCGAAGATCAGGCCCTTCGCGAGCAGGACCAGCACCACGAAGAGAGCGATGGTCCCAGCCTCTTCCCAGAGGAACAAGGGGTCGATCAGTAGCCCCACCGAGACGAAGAAGAGCATGGCGAAGACGTCCCTCAGGGGCTCGATCTCGGCGAGGGCCTGGTGGCTGTAGTCCGACTCGGAGAGAACCATCCCGGCCACGAAAGCCCCGAAGGCGAAAGACAACCCGACGAGGTAGGTCGCGTACCCGACCCCGAGGCCTATTGCCACCACGGAGACCAGGAACAGCTCGCGCGAGCCCCAGGCGGCCAGGCGCGCGAGGATGAGTGGCAAGACCCTCGAGCCCAGGAAGAGCATCGCCCCGATGAACGCCGCTGCCTTGAGCAGGGCGAACCCTAGCTCGGGGAGGCCCTCGCCCACGTTCTTTAGCACAGGCAAGACCGTCAGGAGTGGGACGATGGCGAGGTCCTGCACTATGAGCATGCCGATCATGACCCGCGCCGAGAGGGTGCCAAGGACCCCCTGCTCGCCCAGGGTCTTCAGTACCACCGCCGTGCTGGAGAGGGAGATCAGGGCCCCCAGCCACACGGACTCGACCCACCCGAGGTCCAGGAGTACCCGCCCGAGGACGTACCCGAAGGCGATGGTCAGGACCATCTGGATGGGGGTGCCGATCAGGGCGATGCGGCGCACGGGTGCAAGCTCCCGCAGGGAGAAGTGCAGGCCGATTGTAAACAGGAGCAGCGCCACCCCGATCTCCGCCAGAAGCTCTATCTGGTGCACGTTCGCCACCGAGGGGCCTATGGTGTTCGGCCCGACGAGCACACCAGCGGCGATGTAGCCAAGGATCAGGGGCAGCCCGAGCCTGCGGGCCACGATCCCTCCCAGGAGGGCCGCCACCAGAATCAGGGCTATGTCGCCTGCTATTCCCATGAGGTTCTCACTCTACCATCAGCCTAATACGGCACCGTGCTGCGACCGCGCTTCCCGACAGGGAATACCTAGCCGTGCTCTTCTTACTGGTCTTGCGGAGAAGGATGGTCCCGCGCTCCCCTCGGGGCCGCCAGGTGGACCTCCAGAAAGTCTTGTAGGGTGGAGCGCGTTATCTGGGAACCCCACCCGCCCCAGCGGAAGTCGAAGGTGTGGTTTGCCCAGGGCAGCTCGACGAGCTGGTGGGGTACGCCTGCTTCCCTCAGCCGCCCCGCGAGCAGCCCGGATTGTTCCGGGGGCACTATCTGGTCGTCGCCCCCGTGGGCCAGGAAGGTCGGCGGATCGTGGGGGTCGACGTGGGAGATGGGGGAGAGATCCCGGTAGCGTCCGGGCACGGATTTCGGGGTGCCGCCCATGAACCGGTCCATGCCGACCAGGTAGCCCTGGGAGGAGAGGCGGGCGAGGTCCGTCGGTGGGTAGAACGCCACCACAGCGGCCACCCCGGTGTCGTGCGGGTAACGGGCGCCGCAACCGGGCTCCGGGACGGAGTGGCGCGTGTAGGCGCTAAGAAGCGCCAGGTGAGCACCGGCGGAGCGGCCCATCAGGACCACCTGCTCTGGGTCGACGTGGTATCTGGCTGCGTTCTCCTTGACCCACCCCACGGCGCATCCCACGTCCGCGGGGGCTTGCTTCCAGGTGGGGGGCGGCGAGAGCCGGTAGTCGATGTCGAAGACCACGTAGCCCTGGTTCGCGAACCAGGCGTTCCAGAGGGGAAAGTCGCCCCGCTCCCCCGAACGCCAACCTCCACCGTGCACCACGATCACCGCAGGCCGGTCTCCCGAGTCGTCTGCCGCCGTGGCGGCGCCCTCGTCTGGAGGCCGCCAGACATCGGCCTCGAGCGCCTCGCCCCCAGGGCTGGCGTAGGTGACGGTCTCGGGCGGGTGCTCCCCGGCGAAGGCGGGTCCCGCGAAGTACCCGGGGAGCGAGAGCGATACATCCTCGGCGGAGGCGACCTTCCACGCCTGCGCCGCCGGCGCCAGAGAGGCAGCCGCAGCCACCGCGCACAGGCCGGCGGCGAGGAGCGAGCTCCTGCGGGCTCCCCCCCGGTACACGAGCGCGGCTAGAAGCACGCCTAGGAGGGAGAAGGCGGTCAGGAGGAGGCTCGTCTCCTTGAAGAGCATCAAGATAAAGCGCTCGGGTTGGGTTGAGGACGGAACCTCCCCGAGCAACTCGGCCACCGAGGTGGGGGGGAGAAGGGCGTTGGGAAGCAGGATCACCTGCGCCCAGAGCAGCCCGAGCAGAGCCCACGCGAAAACGACCGCGGCGCCGGTCCACCTGCCCACGGCCGCACGTCGGCCCGCCCTCATCGTGCGTTCACTCCTGGCTTCATCCTTCCCGAGACGTCTTCTCATCCCGCCTACTCGCTAGAGCCTGGCTCCCTCATATCCCATCGGGCCGGAACACCGAGGAGCAGTCCTCGAGATATGCGAGGACGCACCCCCGGAACTGGTCTCCCGCTAACAGGTGGTTCGAGAAAGCGCTCTCAGCCGGCCGGACCTGCTCGCGATCCCGCCTCGAGACGGGATCGGCAGGCCAGGACCTTCACTATAATAACGCGTTCGAGGGGGCCTGGACCGGATAAACCTCTGGGGACCTACCGCCGGTCAACCCGCCGGCTCGGGCAGTTGCTTGCCGAGCCAGGGGGTCATGGAGCGTACGTAGGTCGCGGTCAGGTGGGCCCCGTTGCGGTACACCAGGGCGTCCCCGATTACCGAGGGACAACTCTTCTCCGGGCACACCACGGGTGTCGGGTCGATCAGCCGCACCCCCTCGACCTTCTCGGCGGCCTTCGGATTGACCGGAGGGACGTTGAGGGCCTTGCTCCTTGGGAAAGCGCAACGCTCCAGGTTGTCCAGCGAGCGCGAGACACACTCCGGCACGTTCTTGTCCGGGTGTGGCACGTCCTCCAGGAGGGCTACGGAGGCGCCGGTGCTGCGCAGATCTTCGAGGGTTGAGGCGTAGCCTTCCACCATAGCCTCCTCGCTAGCTTGCCCACGCAGCCTCTTGCCGTTCTCCCTCGGCTTGTAGGTTGGCAGGCTGCTGGTCACCACCAGGTCGGGTTTCTCTTGCTGGACGATGCGATCCAGGGTGAGCTCACGCCACCGGTCGCACTCCGTGTATTCCCTGCGCAGGCCGGCGTTATAGATGCTCACCTGCGCGGGGGGGCAGGCGCTCTTAGTGATGCCGACCAGGCGCCAGCCCCGCTCATCGGCTAACCTGTTCAGGGCGGGGAACCACTGCATGGCGTGGGAGTCTCCGAAAAGGACCACGGTGGTGTCGGAGGAGGGGTCGCCGTAGACGCATCGGGGGGCCTCGACCTCGGTGAGGTCGAGGTGGCAGCCGTCGGCGTACATCCGCGGACGGTTCTCTTTGGTCTCCGCCTCTCGCGGCGTGGGATGGACCGCCCTTGCGCTCGTCTGGAGGGCGTGACCGTTCCGCAAGGCGGCGGCCCCGGCAACCTGGGATTCGGGTGCCTCTGGAATGCTCGGCGTCAACGCGAAGAGCAGCACACCAAGAGCGACCGACAGCGAGGTACACACCCCACCGAGGGCGAGGGCCTTGCGTGGGAAGCGGGTGAGCGTCTCCGAATGAAGGAAGGGCTTCTCGACGAGGCGGTTGGTCAGGAGGGCGGGGACGTAGGAGACCGCCAGGACCGCCATGCCTTGTAGCGGGGACAGGCTTCCCCACACCGTGGCGGCGAAGACGAGGGGCGGCCAGTGCCAGAGGTACCACGAATATGAGAGCCGTCCTACGTGCCTTACCGGACCGAGGGTGAGCAGGCGTGCCGCCCCAGTAGGGTTCTCTCCCGAGACGGTCGCGAAGCCCGCCGCGATCACCGCCGCCGTGCCAAGGGTCGGGATCAGGGCCGCATAGCCCGGGAACAGGGTGTCGTCGTTGAAGCGTACGGTGGAGAAGGCGATCGCGCCGAGCCCCGCCCACGCCGCAAGGCCGGCCCACACCCTGGGAAGATTCGTGAGGCGCGAGACTGGTATCAGCGCGATCAGGCCGCCGAGCGCGAGCTCCCAGGCGCGTGTCAGGGTGGAGAAGTAGGCAGCCCCGGCCTGGGATTCTGTGGAGTAGACGCTGTAGGCTAGCGACGAGACCACTATGGCGGCGAAGGCCAGGGCAAGCGCAGGCCGCAAGCCGCGTCCCGTACGCCTGCTCCACCAGGCGCCGAGCAGGAGGAGCGCGGGCCACAGCAGGTAGAATTGCTCCTCCACCGCGAGCGTCCAGAAGTGCTGGACCGGGCTCGCCTGCAACCCGGCCGCGAAGTAGTCTGTGGCACGCGCCGCCAGCAGCCAGTTCATCACGTACAGGCCGGACGCGACGACCCCCAGAGATACCTCGTCCATGCGCACGGGATCGAACAGTAACCACGACAGCAAGACCACGAACGCGAGTACGACCACGGTGAGCGGAAGCAGGCGCTTGGCGCGCCTCGAGTAGAAACGGGCGAGCGAGATGGTGCCCGTACCCTCGAGCTCTCTCACCAGCAGCCCGGTTATGAGGAAACCGGAGATCACGAAGAACACGTCCACGCCAACGTAGCCGCCCGGGGCGAAGGGCACCCCCGCGTGGTAGAGCAAGACCACCCCAACGGCGACGGCCCTGAGCCCTTCCACGTCAGGCCGGAACCCGGTCTTTGATGGCTTCGGGCTTGCCTCTCTGAGCGTAACGTCGACGCTGTCGGTCGGCCGTTCCGGTCCGCCGGCTCGGCCGAAGGTGCTCCGCACGGCGCGGAGGTACGAGGCGGCGCCGCTTATAATGCTCAAGCCGGCCCTACCAGACTACCCGCGGGGCTGTGCGTGTACGACTGCTGCGGGATGGAGCCAGGGTCGTTCAGTAACCACCCCAGGAACCTCTTCCGGCTCACGATGCCCGCAAGGATCTCGTCTGGCGTCATCCGGGGTGAGGGATCGAGCGCGACCCACCCCACGTCCGCGCAGGGCCCGTACAGAGCCGAGATCAGCTCCCCGGCGGTGGTCTCCCTTATCCACCAGCCCTCCTCGAATGCGCCCCCGAGCCGGACGAACATCTCCGCCTCCCCCTCGCCGCTGAAGACCGGCAGCGATGGGCCGCCGGCGCTCCGCCCGACGAGGAACTCTGCCCAGGGGGCACCTGCCTTCTTCAGCATCCACCATATGGAAGCAGGGCCGTTTGCCGGGGGCCGCACCTACCGCGCCTCCAGGGATCCATCGTTGGTCAGCATAACTCTGGCAAGCGAAACGTTCGTCACTCTTTTCACCTCAGGCTGTCCGCCGGACGACGTGGCCGTAGACGTATAGAAGCCCGAGCGCGCCCAGCGTGGCCACCAGCACAGTTCTCACGTCGAACTCGGTGGTGCCGGAACCACCGACGACGCCGGCCATCAGACCCCCCACGGATGCACCCGCCATGCCCAGGATGAGGGTAACGACAGAGCGTCCCGGGTCGTGGCCAGGGACGAGCCGCCTCGCCAGAACGCCCGTAGCGGTACCGACCACCAACCAGCTGATGAGCCCCATTTCTTTTCCTCCGCATCGGGTTTCTCCCTCCTGTTTTTCACCATCCCCAGTTTGAACTCGGGATATTGGATTGGAGTTTGGCCGCCATTAGGATTTTCAAAGGAGTGGTGCCACCGGCCGCAGGCTGGGTTAGGATGGCTCCAGACCTTATGACGCGGATGCTGATCGTGGAGGACGAGGAGCACCTGGCCAGGCTTCTCACCGAAGTCCTGGGCAGGGAAGGCCACGCCGCGGAGACGGTCTCCGACGGGCGCTCCGCCCTCGCGCGCGCCCTGAGCGAGGACTTCGATCTGCTGATCGTCGACTGGATGCTCCCCGACCTCGACGGCGTACAGGTGATCAGACGCCTCAGGGCGGCCGACGTCCGCGTCCCCGTCCTGATGCTAACGGCCCGCGACCAGGTCGAGGACAGGGTAGAGGGCCTCGACGCCGGAGCCGACGACTACCTCCCGAAACCCTTCGCCTTCCCCGAGTTTCTCGCGAGGGTCAGGGCCCTCTTGCGCAGGCCCCCCGAGAGGGATGAGGAGGGGGTCCTCGCGGCGGGCGATGTGGTGCTTGACCCGGCGCGGCACGAGGTCAGGCGGGCCGGGGAGCGCGTCGACCTCACGGCCAAAGAGTTCGCGCTGCTCGCCACCCTGATGCAGCGTCCCGGACAGGTCTTTACCCGGTCGGTGCTGCTCGATACCGTGTGGGGCGGCACCACGGGGGCTTACACCAACGTGGTGGACCTCTACGTCCACTACCTGCGCAGAAAGCTCGACGCGGGACAGGAGCCTTCCCGCATCCGCACCGTGCATGGTGCAGGCTACACGTTCCAGCCGAGGCCCGAGTACCCGGTCGGGAGCACAGGTCCATAATGCTGGAGGGGATGCGCTGGCGCCTGACGTTGGGATACGCGGGCATCTTCGCCCTCATCCTGGTCTTTCTGGCCGTGGCCGCCGTGGTCGGCTTCTCGCGGGAGCTGACCGACCAGCAGGACATCCTGCTCACGCAGGAGGCCGAAGACCAGTCCAGGAACCTGCTCGACAACGAGCACAGGGAGGTGCTGGCCGAGGGTTCGGCCGAGTACAGTTGGGTAGCGCTCGATCCAGACGGCCATGTCACCGCAAGGGACCCCACCGCCGCGACGCTCGGAACGCTCGGCCTTCCTTCGAAGGCTCTCGCCAGAGAGGCCTTGCGGGAAGATGAGGGGGTCTCCGCGACGATCCGTGGGCCGCAGGGCAAGGTCAGGGTCGTCAGCCTGCCCATGCGCGAAACAGGTGAGGTAATAGGGGTCATCCAGTACGCACGTTCTCTGGATGGCGTGCGGCAGACCATAGACAGGCTTCTCCTGGTTCTGATACCCCTGGCGTTGGGAGGGCTTGGCGCCGCGCTCCTTGGCGGACTGTACATGGCGGGCCGGGCTATGCGTCCGGCGCGCGAGTCCTTCGAGAGACAGCGCGCCTTCGTCGCCGATGCCTCCCACGAGCTCAAGACGCCGCTAACCCTAATCAGGGCCGACGCCGAGATGGTGCTGTTCCGGGATCACCTCAACGAAGAGGACAGGAAACTTCTGGACCACGCGCTCGCCGAGACCGACAGGATGGGCGCGGTCCTCTCGGACCTCCTGCTGGTCGCCCGCCTGGACGCGGGCAAGGTCGACCTCGCCGAGAAACCCTTCGATCTGGCCGCGCTCCTCTCGGAGGAGGCCGAACGCTTCGGGGCGAGGGCTGCCTCTAAAGGTGTTCGCCTCGAAGTCCTCACCCCCGAGGAGTTGATGGCCTGCGGGGACGCCAAGAGGACGGGCCAGGCCCTGGCTGTCCTCTTCGACAATGCCGTCAGGTTCACACCCTCCGGCGGCAGCATCGCGGTCCGTGGCCGATCAGGTGACCGTTGGGCGGAGGCCAGCGTGGCTGATACCGGACCAGGGATCTCACCCAACGACCTGCCCCGCGTCTTCGACCGTTTCTACCGGGCCGAGGCCGCCCGCACCCGCAGCAAGGGCGGCGGAACAGGCCTCGGGCTGGCTATCGCCCGAGACCTCGTGCGGGCGCAGGGCGGGGACCTTCTTGCCGAACGCCCCAGGGGTGGGGGAGCCGTCTTCCGTCTCCGACTACCCAGCCGGTAAGCCCGGAATCCGCGGCCCCGCGGTACACTTGGGATCATGAACGAACCGGTCCGAATACCCGAGAACGTGCTCGAAGAACTGGAATCCGTACGTCGCTACACCCGCGTGGAGATCCTGGACATACCAACCCTTCGCTACGTGGCCATGGAGACGCACAAACCCGCCCTGGTTACCTGGATAGACCGCCACCAGGGCGATTACGCCAGGGGGCTGCTGGACGGGTTTCGAGTTGAAAGCTGATAGCTATTAGCTGACGGCTAAAAGCTTCAACGCAGGAAGAGCCAGATGGCGGCTAGGACGCCGTAGGTTACGATTCCGCCGCGCAGGACGCGGTCGCTCACGCGCTTGGCCAGGTTTGCTCCGATCAGGCCCCCCGCGAGCGATGCGGGCCCGACGATAGCGACGGCGATCCAGGCTACCGGTGTCAGCAGGGCGAACCCGATGGCCGCGGTGCCCCCGATCACGAGCTGGAGCAACGCCTTGAGCGCGTTCAGCCGTTGCAGGTCATCATCGAGGAAGGTGCCTAGAAGGGCCAGGACGGCCACGCCCAGTGCTGCCCCGAAGTAGCCGCCGTAGATCGCGGCGAGCGTCTGGCCGACCATCAGGGCGAAGCCGGGGCGTCTACCCTCCTTGGCACGAGCGCCGATCCTGCTCTTGATAAAGGGCTGGGCCGCCAGAAGGGCGCAGGCGGCCAGGACGAGGAAGGGGACCACGCTGTCGAAGGCCTGCTGCGAGCTCACCAGGATCAGGGCAACCCCCACCAGGCTACCGAACGCGCTGACCGCCACGAGCGGCACGATGCGCCCGCGCTGGCCGCCGAGCTCCTGACGGTAGCCCCAGGCACCCGTAGCGTATCCGGGACAGACGGCGACGTTGTTGGTCACGTTGGCGATTAGCGGTGGGTAACCGACAGCGATCAGGGCTGGAAATGTGACGAGCGAGCCGCCACCGGCGGCGGCGTTGATGGCCCCCGCTACGAAACCCGCGATGACGAGCAGCAACGCCCCGCCAGGATCTATCACGGGCTGGTTCTGCTAGTCGTGGCGAGGGCGAACATGACCCGTATATTAGCCTGCATCATCGTGCCTTGCGGCCTCGTGGCTCGTCGACGTAGCCGACGTGGATGTGGTCCTCGTGCAGCCGCAGCTGATCCGGCGCCAGAACCCAACCCTCCTCCCGCCCGTAACCCAGGGTCCTGGACCACTCGGGAGGCCCTATTATCTGGTCCGGCCTCTTCGCTTGTGGAATGCCGGCGAGGATCCTGCCCACCTTCAAGACACCCGGGTCGGTGGCGTTGCCCTCTACAGGCTTGCCGTCTACCCACCAGATGTCTGCGGCCCTGCCGAAGTAGTGGGTGTTGGGCAGGCCGCCGGCCTCACCGTAGCCCTTGGGGATGCGCGGGCCGTCGGGTACGCCAGGCAGAAAGTAATGACCCTTCTTGAAGGCCTGGACGCAGATGCGATGCTTCTCCGTCAGCTCGCCCAGAGCGTTCACCAGACGCCTGTCGACGATACCCCGCTCGAGGTCTCCGGCCGCCTGGGATGTGGCCCCGAAGTTGCGGCTCTCCAGCAACTCGCGCGCCCCGCCTCGTGCAGAGCCGGAATCCGAGGTTCCCCTTCCAACCCCCGGTGGACATCCCGGGCTGGTATCTACGGCCTCCAGGTCTCCGCACGAGACGAGCAGCAAGACCGTGCCGAGGAGCAATAGCGTCCCTCGGGCCATCCACCAGAACCACGCAGGAGAAAGTTGTAGCCGCACCCTGACATGTTATGACGTCGGACGGGAAACGTGCCCCCACCCGTCCCGCGAGCTCAGGAACATCGTGAAACCGGGGTATCGCGACGGCTGGCGAGAAGGTAGCCTGAGGCGGATGGAGCGAGCATGAGCGAGCATGATGTGGACAGGATCATCGGCGCCGAGAGCGGGGTACAACCGCCTTATCTGTACCCTGATTACGTTGCGACGCGCCTCAGGGCGCCGGAGAAGCCCCTTGTCATCCTGCCGGCAACGCTCTCCGATACGAGAGGTCCCGCCTTCGGGCACGCGCCGGTTGGGAAACTGGACAACGACCTCACCCGCCAGCACCAGGGCGAGCCGCTAGGCGAGCGCATCATCGTCGCGGGGCGGGTGCTCGACAGCGACGGTCGCCCGGTAAGGAGAGGCCTGATCGAGATCTGGCAGGCCAACGCCGCGGGCCGCTACACCCACAAGAACGACAGGCACCCCGCGCCGCTCGACCCGAATTTCTCCGGCGCGGGCCGCTGCCTGACCGACGAGGAGGGACGCTACCGGTTCGTGACGATCAAGCCGGGCGCCTATCCCTGGAAGAACCACGACAACGCCTGGCGCCCGGCCCACATACACCTCTCGCTTTTCGGGGAGGCGTTCAGGAGCCGCCTGATAACCCAGATGTACTTCCCCGGTGACCCGCTCTTCTCGCACGACCCCCTCTTCCAGTCGGTCCGTGACCCCGGGGCCCGTCGGCGCCTGATCTCCACCTTCGACCCGGATACCACGCAAGCGGAATGGGCCCT
>DASUPX010000274.1:0-5598 GCA_036280905.1 Rubrobacter sp.
TATCTCGGCGAGCTTCTCCGTCAGCGTCTCGATGCCGGGGCGCCTGAAATCGAAGCTCTGGCACCTGCTGATGATGGTCGGCAACACCCTGTGCTTTTCGGTGGTGGCAAGCACGAACACGACGTGCTCGGGGGGTTCCTCAAGCATCTTCAGGAGGGCGTTGAAGGCCTCCGTCGTCAACATGTGGACCTCGTCGATGATGTACACCTTGACCCGCCCGGCGACGGGCGCGAGGTTCACCTTGTCCCTAAGGTCCCTGATCTCGTCGATACCGCGGTTGGAGGCCGCGTCCATCTCGAGCACGTCGAGCGAGGAGTTTCCGACGATGGCCCGGCAACTCTCGCAGGTCCCGTCCGGCTCCGCCGTCGGTCCCTGCTCGCAGTTCAACCCCATCGCCAGCACCTTGGCCGTGCTGGTCTTACCCGTCCCACGGGGCCCGGAGAAGAGGTAGGCGTGCGAGACGCGGTCCGTCTCGATGGCGCGCCTTAGCGTACGCACCACCGCCTCCTGCCCCACGATCCCGCTGAACGCGCGCGGACGCCACTTGCGGTAGAGGGTAGTGTGTTTCATAAGGAGTATCGTCGGTTCGCGTAAATCACATTTCTAGTATACCGGATGGTCAGGCGCCAACCATCAGGCGGGTTGGGTCACCAGCATCCTGGCGTCCGTCTCCTGTGAAGGCAGAACGTTTCACCCAGACACGGGTCAGGGCGCCGACCCGGAGTAGCTGGAAACTCGGCGATAGACATGGGGAAGTGCCACTTGCGCCGACGCGCAGCAAAGAGGGGCCGGACCTACAAGGGTCCGGCCCGCTCGTGGGGTCAGTTGGTCGGTACTTTCGCCCTGACGCGGAGGCTCCATCCGTCTAATATGACCCCGGTGCCGGTGTTGAACTGGTCATCGACGAAGAGCTTCCATCCCCCGTTGGGGTTCTTGCCATCGAACCCGGATAGCTTCGGGGTGGTGTCCCCGTTCGCAACCTGCGGCGCAGGAGGATCAAAGGGATCCGCAGTCGGATAATTGGCCGGCCTGTATCTGCCTTCCACGATCTGGGCGTTCTGGGGTAGCTTGCTTTCGGCCTCATCATCGAGCACGAGCCTGATGGGGTCGCCGACGTCGAAGATAGATCCCGCATCGCCCATGACGACACGTTTGGTGATCCCGTGTACCAGCATCACATCTATCTCGGCAGGGGACTGGTGGGTGAAGCTTCTCAAGATGAGGTCGACGTCGAGTATCGTGGACCCCTGGGGGAAGCTGCTCACCAGCTTACCCGAAGGATAAGGCGAAGCAGGTCCAATCTGCGAACCGAACTGTCCCGGGATCTGGATCACACCGTCCTTGTCGAGCGTCTTGGTGACCGTTTTGAAGTCAGCGGCGTCCGCCCGTTGCGCGGCAGGCCAGGCGTAAGCTACCAGGGCGACCGCAAGCGCTACGGCCAACAGCAGCACCGCCCACCGCGTTCTGTGGTGGCTCCGGATGATCATGGTCTCTCCTCCGTTCGCTTTCATCCACACCACCCTATCCGAAGGGCGTTAGCGAAACGTTAGCCGCGTGGCTTCGCAATGTACACATGTTGTGTATTTCTGGGAATATTCCTCTCTCCTTACCACGGGAAAGTGGATCTTCGCTCTACCGAGGGGCCTATTGGCCGATCATCCAGGCGGCGATCTGGGTCCGGGAACGGAGCCCGAGTTTTCCGAGTATCCTGTGGACGTGCGTCGCGACGGTGTGCTCGGAAACAAAGAGCTCGTCCGCGATCTCACGGTTGCTCAGCTCCCTGGCGACGAGCACCGCAACCTCCCGCTCGCGCCGGGTCAGGGTCGTCCGCCCCGATCCGACCGCCGGACTCTCTCGAGGTACCGACGGTGGCTCCCCGTCCTCGAACGCGTAGGCGAGAGCATCTTCGAGCGACATCTTGCGCCCCTCATCGAAGGCCGATGCTCCCTTGTTGTGGCCAAGCTCCTTCCAGGAGGGTTCCAGTCCACGCCGGAGATAGGCCACGAAGGTCGGGCTCGTCGGACCCCCGACACTGCGCCGCAGAGTGTCCGCTGCACCCGCCAGGCGGAGAGCACGTGCCGCGTGTCCCTCGCCTGCGGCCAGGCGCGCGTAACCTACGAGGACCACGGGCGCGGCCCAACGGAACACGTGCAGAGAGTTTCCCTGGACCATCTCTCCGAACCAGGATCTGGCCAAAGCGTAGTCGTCCCGATCGCAGGCAAGGCACCCCAGGAAGAACAGGTTTGTGTTCGCGTCGCTCCTGCTCCCCCCCTCTCCAAGGTTCTCGAGGCTTGCCTCGAAGTGGGCCTGCGCAGCATCGTGGGACCCCTGGAGGCAGGCCATGATGCCCAGAAACGTGTAGGTCCTGGCAAGGTCGACCGCGTCGCCCGATCTCCGGCCGAGCTCCAGACCTTCCTGGAGGGCGGAGCGCGCGGTATCCCAGTCGCCCATCCCGATGCTTATGCTCCCGAGCTCCCTGAGAACGGTGGCACAGGGCCCATCCCCGAGTTCCCGGTAGATCCTTAGGCTCTCCCTCAGATGGGTACGCGCCACTTCCCGCTCTTCCGAGGAGGGTCCCGCGTTCCTGTTTACCAGCGCTCCCAGTTCGTAGAGGGCCTTCGCCCGTACCGCCGTATTTCCATTCCCCGCGGAAAGCCGGAGAAACGTTTCGAGCCAGGATATTCCTTCTGTAAAGTAGCCGCGCTGATACCAGAACCTTCCGAGCGTCGCGGCCAGGTGCAACCCTCGTTCTGCTTTCCCCTCGTGCGCGAGCCAGGCGAGGGCGTCGCGCAGGTCGTCGTGTTCCATCTCCAGTCGTTCGAGCCCGACCATCTGTCGCGGACCCTCGACCTCAGCCCCTTCGGCTTGTTTGAGGAACCAGGTCGCGTGCCGGCGGCGTGCGCCGGCCGCTCTTCCCTCCGCTTCGAGTTTCTGCCTTCCGTATTGCCTGACCGGCTCCAGCATCTTGTATCTTACGTCCCCAGGACCGTCGTCCACCATCACCAGCGACCGGTCTACCAGCCGCAAGAGAAGCTCGAGTACGCAATCCTCCGAATCGCTAGTTCCACGGCCGACCGCCTCGGCACTCTCCAGGGTCCAACTTCCAGCGAACACGGAGAGTCGCCCGAACAACATCTTTTCCTGTTCGTCGAGGAGCTCGAAGCTCCAGTCCAGCGCCCCTTCGAGGGTCCGCTGCCGCTTCGGGGCCGTCCGGCTGCCGGTGAGAAGCCTCAAGGACCCTTCGAGCCTCGTGGAGATCTGGGCGACGGAGAGTGCACCCACCCGGTTTGCCGCCAGCTCTATGGCAAGCGGCAAGCCGTCCAGTTTCTGGCAAACCTCCGCCACGGCCTGCGCGTTGCCTGGTTCCAGCGCGAAGGAGGGAACACGCAACGCGGCCCGCTCGACGAAAAGTCGTACCGACTCTATCCCCGCAAGGTCCTCGACCGCGACCGGATGGCGCGTCTCCGGTATGGTGAGCGGCGGAACCCGCCAGACCAACTCTCCTCCGACATTGAGCGTCTCACGACTGGTCGTAAGCACCCGGAGGTCGGGGCAGGAGTCGAGCAACGACTCGACCAGACGGGCCACCGCATCTACGAGGTGCTCGCAATTATCCAGCACCAGCAGGAGGTTTTTCGAAGTCAGGTACTCCTTGAGCGCCGCGAACAGGGGTCGACCGGGTTGTTCGCGTACCCCCAATGCCTGGGCAACCGTCTGGGCGACGAGTTCTGGGTCGCGCCGCGGGGCAAGCTCCACCAGCCAGACCCCGTCCTCATAAGATCCGACCAGGCTGTTGGCAACGGCCAGCGCAAGCCTGGTCTTGCCAAGACCCCCAGTACCCGTGAGCGTCAACAAACGGGTCCCCGCCAACACCCGCTCGACCTCTGCTCGCTGGTCCGCGCGACCAACGAAGCTCGTGCGCTCTGCCGGCAGGTTGTGAGGCCCGGCACCCGAAGGGGTTGCTGGCATGACGTGGGGCCGGGATCGGTCTGCCCCGGATCTATCCGATGGGTCCCCGGGCAGCATCTCCTCGTAGAGACGCCGGACCGCCTCCTGGAGACCGGGATCGGTTTGCCGCGAAGCGACCTCTCGTAGGCGCACGTGCTGGAGCAGGGCCTCACGATGTCGACCGCTCCTGGCGTACGCTCGCATCAGCGCTACCCTGGCCCACTGGTCCGATGGCCCAGCCTCGACAGCGACGTTCAACGCCGTGATAGCGGGATCGTACTCACCGCGTTCTTCATGGATCTCGGCCAGCTCCACTAGCAGCGAGAGGTACGTGTTCTTCAGCGACTCGCGCCGATTCATGGTCCACTCTTCGTAGCGATCCTCCGGCAGGAGGTCTCCGGCGTAGAGGTTTATGGCCGCCCTGTAGGCGGCGGGCTCCCGAGCGCTCCTCCTCGCCGAGGCCGCTGCCGCCTCGAAGGCCCTCGCGTCCACCCAGAGCCGCTCCTCCGGACACAGAACGAGCAGGCCGCCCTGGAGCTTCAGATACCGGCCCCCTTCGTCCGCCCCGAGAACCTTACGCGCGACGTAGAGCGCCTGCCTGAGATTGTTGGCAGCGGCCTTCGGGGGCCGATCCGACCACAGATGTTCCAGAACCTGCTCGCGCTGAAGCCGACATCCCGGCGCCAGGGCCAGGAGCTTGACAAGCGCCGCAGCCTTCCTCAGCCTCCACGTATCCTGCCCGACGACCCGCCGGCCTACCCGGATGCGAAAACCGCCGAGTAGCTCGACGCGCACCTCCGAACCGCCAGCCGCGCCGACGTACGGTATATCCGTCGGTACGCCGTTCGACAAGACTTACCAGGTTCCCCGGCTGCAAAGCGCCCACCATACCCTGCAAGAGGCCATGCTATATAGATAGCATACTTGCACTCCAGCATCCAGGCATTGTTCGTGGGGAGGGGTTCTCGTGCTACAGAAAGTGCCGCGCACCCCGCCTTCGACGTGGCCGAGATCGGCGAACCTCCGGCCGCCGACTCCGGTCCGGCTACCCCGGTGCACATGAGGTTACCCGCTTAGTGCTGCTACCTTCCGGTCCTGACACGGTTCGCGGGGCCCCATTGCCCGGGACCAGGCCATCAACGCCGGCCGCACCGGTTTCTACCGAACCCGGTCTGCGCCTCAGGCGGGGATATAGGCCCTGCTAGGCGATCGCAGGTACAGGGCATCGCCAGCTCCCCGCTTAGCGCGGCTCGGAGATTCTAGCACGCTTCGGCCTTTCGGCCTACGCTTGTCAGCACGCTCGGGCTGGTGCCCTCGCTTGTCAGCACGTTACGGCCCTTCGGGCCTCCACTTTCAGCACGCTCCCTTCGGTCGCTTTCAGCCGATCACGCTGCGGCCTGCACCCTTCCGCTCTGAAGCTTCGGTGGCCGGAAAAGCCTTATGTCGAAGCCACCGTTACGGAGAGAGACGACTGGCCGAAAGCGAGGCGAAGCCGAAGCGTTGCCGACAAGCGACAGCCGCAAGGCTGGAGCGTGCTGAGGAGCCGGCGTAGCGGAGCGAAGCTGGCGTGCTGACAAGCGTAGGCGTTAGCCGAAGCGTGCTACAATCCCGCAGGGATTGTGGGCGAGTGGCGGAATTGGTAGACGCGCT
>DASUPX010000275.1:0-6482 GCA_036280905.1 Rubrobacter sp.
CCCAACAGCATGACCGAGAGCACGAGCAAAGGCAGGCTCGAGGCCATCCCCGGCGTCAGGAGCACGACCGAGAGAGCGAGCGCGCTCAACCCGACGATGCGCCTGCTACCGAACCTGGAGACCAGCGCCCCGACGGCCGGCATGGCGATGAGCGCTCCCACCGCGGCCCCGAGCAGCGCGATGCCGAGCAACCCCTCACCCAGATCCAGCCTCTCCTTTATGGCCGGTATCCTGACGACCCAGGTGCCTATGATCACGCCGTTCGTGAAGAAAACGGCGAGGACCGCCGCCCTTGCGCTCCTGAGGTACCCCGCGGCTCCGGTGGTCACGCAGCAGCCTCCGAGTTCTTTCCCGTGCGCCGGGCAGGGAAGAACTCGGTGACCTCGGCGTCGATCATCTCCACCCCCTCGAAACGCGCCACGCTGACGCGATGATTACCGTCGTTCACGTAGTATTCGTCCCCAACTTTGTACAGGACGACGGGCGGAAGATCCAGGCCCTCTCTGAACGCCAGGTCAACCCGCTTCCACCGCTGCTCGCTTGCCCGCCTCGGCATGAACCCGCTGTCGAACTCCTTCCACCGGCCGACGCTACCGACCACCCGGCTTACCTCGACCGTCCTCGCCCCGACGTAACGCCGGTTTCTCGCCCCAAGCTCTCCCCGCACCGCGTCGAAGGCGCACAGAGAAGCACAACGCCGCCGTACCCGCGCCCAGAGCCCAGTCAAGAACGCCTTCCTCCTGGCCCTGGCGTAGTCCAGATCTACCTGCTCCCGTACGTTCATCAATCCGACCACGCCACACCGCCTTTCTAAATCGTTTTACTTAATCGTTTCAGTCATAGTATCATATGCCAGATGGGTGTCAACGACGAGAAGGGGAAGATCAGGCGTCGGGCCACGTTGAAGGACGTGGCGGCCGAGGTCGGGGTATCGCCGGCGACCGTCTCCAACGCGTACAACAGGCCGGAGCAGCTCTCCGGCGCCTTACGCGTCAAGATAATGGAGGCGGCTCGGCGGCTTGGTTATGCTGGGCCGGACCCCACGGCGCGGGGGTTGAGGCGGGGGAGGGTCGGGGCCATCGGGGTGCTCTACGCGGACAGGCTCTCCTACGCCTTCGCCGATCCGGCGGCCGTGCTCTTCTTCGAGGGGGTCTCCAGGGTGGCTGAGGAGGCGGGCTTCGCGCTCTTGCTCGTGCCTGGCTCGATCTCTGGGAGGCATGACCCCAAGGCTGTCAGGGGGGCCGCGGTGGACGGTTTCGTCGTCTACTGCATGGCCGAGGACGACCGCATGATCGGGGCGGTTCGCGAGCGGAGGTTGCCGGCCGTGTTCGTTGACGATCCCCCGAAAGCGTCGTCCGGGGATCTACCCATAGTGCGCGTGGACGATGAGGGCGGTGCCCGCGCGGCCGCTGAGCACCTCACCGGGCTGGGCCACCGGCGCGTGGCGGTCGTGACCTTCGAGCTCGCCCCGAGCCCGGAGGGTGGCCTGGCCGACCTCGAACGTCAGGCCCAGACCTCCTTCAGGCCGACACGTTCTCGCCTCGACGGCTACAAGAAGGGTCTCGGGAACGCTGGTGTTCGCTGGGAGGATGTCCCCGTCTACGAGTGCCCCGAAAACGTTCCTGCGGAAGGAGCCAGGGCCGCCAGGTTCTTGCTCTCCATGGACCCACGCCCGACGGCGATCCTGGCCGCCAGCGACCAGCTAGCCTTCGGTGTTATGGAGGCGGCCAAGGATATGGGTCTGTCCGTACCAGGAGACTTCTCCGTGGTCGGGTTCGACGACGTCCCAGAGGCCGCACGCTCCGACCCGCAACTCACCACCGTGCACCAGGATCACGTGGCGAAGGGCCTACTCGCGGGACGAATGCTAGTCGCCAGGCTCGAAGGCGAAGAACCTGAAGCCCCGGCCGTCTTGCCGACCCACCTGGTCCAGCGCGCCTCTACCGCGCCACCCACACCCCTTTAGTGGCGGGGTTGAAACCCGGCCCTACCTCAGAAATCTATATCCCTGCCGACGTCGCGTTCGACGGCGCGATCGTAGACGACGCGGGCCGCGGCCATATCCTCCAGGGCGAGGCCCTGGCTGGCGAACAGGGTTATATCTTCGGGTCCGCGGCGTCCCTGCACCTGGCCGGCGACGACCTGGCCAAGCTCGTAGATGGCCTCGGGCAGGATGGCGCCGGTCTCGAGGGACAGCATCAGGTCGCCAGCCTCCAGGCCCAGCTCCTCACGTGAGTCGGCGCACACGAAGCTTGCCCGCCCGACGACCTGGCGGTCGATCTCGGCCTTGAACAGGAAGTTGGAGCCGGCCGCATTGACGTGCGCCCCCGGCCTCAGCCACTCCCCGAGGAGCACGGGTTCCCGAGATGAGGTCACGGTGACGACGATGTCCTGGGCCGCCGGTTCCTCTGCGGCGTGGGTGGTCTCTATCTCCATCCCAAGGCGCTCGCCCATCCGTTCGGCGAACGATTTGCGCGTCTCCTCGCTGCGGGTGTAGACGATCACCCTCTCCAGGTCCCGGACGGCGGCGATGGCCTCGAGCTGGCTCTCCGCCTGCCAGCCTGCCCCGTAGATCCCTAGAGTGTTCGCGTCCTCCCTGGCGAGGTGCTTCGTCGCCACCCCGCTCGCGGCGCCGGTGCGCACCTGCCCGAGTTTGTCAGATTGCATGATCGAGAGCAGCTCCCCACCCTCCGGGTCGAAGAGCAGGGTGTAGAAGCGGGCGCCGCTTCGGGCGACCGTGTAGGCCTTCAGGCCGAGGGCCCCTATCTCAGGCGCCCCGGCTGCCATGAAGTTGAGCCCGCCCGTGGGGAGGGCCACGCGCCTGCGAGCCCGGTTGGTGGCCCGTCCCTCCGCGTGCTGGCGCAGCACGGACTCGACGGCCTCAAGGGTCGAAGGCATGTCGAGCAACTCTTCCACTTCGTTCTCGGACAGCAGAAGCGTCACGATATCTCCTCCCTGTTCGCCGGCGGCTTATCCGTTAAAATCGCTCTGCTCATGAGGGTCCTCGTCATAGACAACTACGACTCCTTTACGTACAACCTGGTCCAGTACCTCGGGGAACTCGGGGCCGAGGTGCTCGTGCGGCGCAACGACGAGGTCACGCCCGATGAGGTCTCCGGGCTCCACCCGGACAGGATAGTAGTCTCGCCCGGTCCTTGCACGCCAAACGAGGCCGGGGTGTCGGTCGACCTCATCGGACGGGTCGGCGAGCACACACCCACCCTGGGCGTCTGCCTCGGCCACCAGGCCATAGGCCAGGCCTTCGGCGCGAAAGTCGTGCGCGGCGAGCCTGTCCACGGCAAGACCGCGAAGATAAGGCATGACGGAGAAGGGGTCTACAGGGGGCTGGATCAGGACTTCGAGGCCACCCGTTACCACTCGCTCGTGATCGAGCCCGAGTCTGTACCGGAGTGCCTCATCGTAACCAGCAGGACCGAGGACGGCACGATCATGGGCGTCAGGCACCGCGAGTACCCGGTCGAGGGCGTCCAGTTCCACCCAGAGAGCGTGCTGACCCGCAGCGGCCACGACCTCCTGAAGAATTTTCTGGAGACCTGAGCCGTTGCTGCGCGATACGCTGAGGAAAGCCGCAAGCGGCGAATCGCTGACCGAGGGTGAGGCCGAGCGCGCGCTCGAGACCATCATGGAGGGCAACGTTCCGCCCGCCGCCACCGCCGCGCTCCTGACCGCGCTGCGCGTCAAGGGTGAGTCGGTGCCCGAGATCGTCGGGTTCGCCCGCGCCATGCGACGCTTCGCCGGGAAGGTCGACGCGCCCGAGAGCGTGGTTGACACCTGTGGCACGGGCGGGGACGCCAAGGGCACCATAAACGTCTCCACCGCAGCCGCCTTCGTGGCGCGCGGGGCCGGGGTAGTCGTCGCCAAGCACGGTAATCGCGCGGCCACCAGCAGGGCAGGGAGCGCCGACGTGCTTGAGGCACTGGGCGCCGAGATAGAGCTGGGCCCGGCGGCGGTCTCCCGCTGTATCGACGAGTCGGGGATAGGCTTCATGTTCGCCCGCACCCACCATCCGGCCATGCGGTTCGTGGCACCCGTGCGGGCGGAGCTACCGTTCAGGACCGTCTTCAACCTGCTTGGCCCGCTCACCAACCCGGCTGGGGCCAGGCGCCAGCTCGTCGGGGTCTTCGGCGGGGCCTACGTGAGGCCCGTCGCCGAGGCGCTCAGGGATCTCGGTGCCCGAAAAGCCCTGGTCGTGCACGGCAAGGACGGTATGGACGAGATCACGGTTACCGATGCGACCATCGTCGCCGACGTGTCTGAGGAGGGGATAGAGGAGTACGAGATCTCACCCGAAGACTTCGGCCTCTCGCGGCACGACCCAGACGGACTCCTCGGCGGCGACGCCCACCTGAACGCCCGCATCCTGCGCGACGTCCTGACGGGCGAGGAGCGCGGGGCCGCCCGCGACGTCGTCCTCATCAACGCCGGCGCCACGATACACGTATCGGGCCATGCCAGGACCATTGAACAGGGCGTCGACCTGGCCAAGGATTCCATAAGCGATGGCTCTGCGGTCAGCGCCCTGGACAGGTTCGTCAGGACCACCCGCCGCCTCTCGGGGACCGTGTGAAGAAGCCGGCCACCATCCTGGATGAGCTGGCCAGGGCCTCCATAGGGCGCGCTGAAGAGCTGCGCGCGGGAACCGATCTTACGGCCCTCTACCAGGAGGCGCTTCTCTTCGAGAAGAGGGATTTCGCCGGTGCCCTGCTTGCGCCCGGCCTCTCCGTGATCTCCGAGATAAAGCGCGCTTCGCCCTCGGTCGGTTTTATTCGGGAGGCGGATCCCGCCCAGTGGGGCGCGCGCTACCAGGTAGAAGGGGCGAGTTGCCTCTCCGTGCTGACCGAGCCCGAGCGGTTCAGGGGAAGCCTCGAAGACCTCGACGCCGCACGCGGCGAGACCACGCTGCCCGTGCTGCGCAAGGACTTCACCGTCGACGAGGCCCAGATCCTGCAGGCCGGAACCAGGGCCGACGCTGTCCTGCTCATCGCCGCGCTCTTCGACGCGAGGGCGCTGGCCCGCTACGTTTCGCTGGCCGTAGAGCTAGGTCTAACGCCGCTCGTGGAGATCCACGACGAGGAAGAGGCTAACCTCGCCCTCGAGTCGGGCGCGCGCGTGATCGGGGTGAACAACCGCAACCTCAAAGACTTCACCGTGGACCTCACCACCTTCGAGCGGCTCGCCCCGAAGCTGGCCGGTGCCACCCTGATCGCCGAGAGCGGTATCAAGAACCCCGAAGACGCAAAACGCCTGCGAGAGGCCGGCGCGGACGCGGTCCTCGTCGGGGAGGCCGCAATGCGCGACCCCAGTCTCATCATGCGTCTGGCGTCCATTCCGTAGAGGCGTTACGTGATCGGGCGGTTCGCGAACCGCCCAACCACGCCCCGGCCCCACTACAAACTCCGTTAACCGAACGACCGACGGTATGCCCCCGGCATCCACGCAACGCAAACTGCTGGGACGTTTGATCGGCGCCTTCAAAACCGTGTCCGCGCAACGCGTCAACGACCTCACAGGCACCCCGGGCGCCCAATTGTGGCGACGCAACTACCAGGAACGCGTGATCCGCAACAACCTGGCGATGGACACCCTGCGCCGCTACGTCGCCAACAACCCCGTTCTGTGGGTTCCTAGGAGATAACCTTGATCCCCTGGTCCTCGACGACCTCGCCGACGACGGCGGCGAGCGTACCGGACGCCTCCAGGGCACCCACGAAGGCCCGAGCTCGATGTTCGGGCGCGGCCACGAGGAGACCCCCGCTCGTCTGCGGGTCGTAAAGCGGCAGCAACGCGTCTGAACCTACACCGTCCGCGGTCACCCTGTTCTCCAGGTACCGTCGGTTGTTCTTTAGGCCGCCTGGGTAACACCCCTCTGCGGCGAGAGAGACGGCCCGCTCCCACACCGGCACATCGTCCCGGCGCACCACTGCCCCGGTCCCGGAAGCCTCCATCATCTCGGAGAGGTGTCCGAGGAGGCCGTAGCCCGTGACGTCGGTCGCGGCCGAGACCTCGACCTCGCGGAGGGCGTCCCTGGCGCCCTTGTTGAGGGTCGCCGCCGCCTCGACGGCGTCTTCTATCTCCGGCTCGGAGACCAGATCTCTCTTGAGGGCCGTGGTCAGGATGCCCAGGCCGAGGGGTTTGGTGAGGATCAGGACGTCGCCCGGTTTCGCGCCCGCGTTGCGCACCACCCGGTTCACTTCCACGAAGCCCGTAACAGAGAGGCCGTACTTCGGCTCGTTGTCCTGGACCGAATGACCGCCGCAGAGCCTCGCCCCAGATTCCTCCACTTTGGAGAGACCTCCCGCCAGGATCTCGCGCAGTACACCGAAGTCCAGGTCTCCGGGAAAGCCGACCAGGTTCATCGCCGTCAGGGGCTCGCCACCCATCGCGTACACGTCGGAGAGGGCGTTGGCGGCGGCGATCTGGCCGAACCGGTAGGCGTCGTCAACGATGGGCGGAAAGAAGTC
>DASUPX010000276.1:0-4397 GCA_036280905.1 Rubrobacter sp.
ATCCTGGAGCAGGACAGCGAGGTGGGCTTCCTGCACCGCCAGGTGCTGACCAGCCGAAACGTTCTGGCGCACCCGATCACCGACTTCTGGTACGGGGGCCTCAACTACCAGATAGAGCACCACCTCTTCCCCAGGCTACCCCGCAACAAGCTCAGAGAGGCGCAACCGATCATCAAGGGTTTCTGTCGCCAGCACGACATCTCCTACCACGAGACGAGCGTGCTCCAGTCCTACCGCGAGATTCTGCAACACCTGCACGAGGTCGGCGCTCCCCTCCGCAAGGGAAGCCTCCCGTAGCGATGGCCCGAACGGGGTCGTTCGCTCTACAGAACCCCGCGTGGGGTCCATGCTAGCCGTGGCCGGGTACTGCCTACTCGGCCACCCGCTGGGCTAGCAACCGCTTCGCCTCGGGGGCGATCTCTTCTGTTGTCCTGCGGAGGAAGTCCGCGAGCTCGTCGTCCTGGGCCACCCTGGCCCTACTGGCGCCCGGTCCGCAGCCCTCGGCCCCGGCTAGAAGGGCGTTGGGCGCCGCCCGCGCGTCGTTGTGGGCTTCATGCGTCATGGTCTCGATCACCTCTCGATCGAATCACTTGCCGCTTTCGATACTAGCGCTTCCACCCACCACCCGGCCGGCTGGGGGCGCAATTCGCAGTGGCAAACGACATACCGCCTCCCGGGCGCACCAGGAGCAAGTCGAGGCAGGACGATGGTCTACCCGCAGGTTGACTGTTCTTGTGGTGGGACACGCTTCGGACCTCCTCGTGGTCTCCAGGGCCGGTCCTATTCACGATCCTGCTAGCGAGCGCCGGGAAATCTTCTTTCTGCGCACTCCGGTGAACAGGCTTGCCCATACCAACTAGCATCCCTTTGCCACCGCTAGTAACCACAAAAATCATCCTTTTGCGGGATGTGCAGATCCTCACAATCCTCTACGCTGTCCTTGTTCGGTGGGAAAGGAAGTGTCGAGGAAAGGAGAATAGGTATGAGACGCATTGTCTTGCTGCTAGCTGTTATGGCGGTGGCGCTGTTCGTAGCAAGTGGGATGGCGTTGGCCGCCACCATCAACGGCACCAACCGCGCCGATACGCTCGTCGGCACCTCCAATGCAGACTCCATCAAGGGCTTCGGCGGCGGCGATGTCATCAGGGGCAAGGGTAGCGCCGACACCCTGCGCGGCTTCACCGGAAGCGACACCATGACGGGGGGCCGGGGCAGTGACGCGGTCTACGGTGGCAGGGGACCCGACACCTTGCGGGGCAACCTCGGCAACGACGACCTCTACGGTGGAGCGGGCAACGACACCATCTACGGCGGTAAGGGCGGCGACACCACCAGCGGCGATGCCGGTAGCGACGACCTCTACGGCGGTCCGGGCCACGACAGGATCATCTCCGGCATCGGTGCCGACCACCGCGTCTTTGCGGGAGACGGAGAGCAGGACCTCATCTGCGTCGACCCGAATTCGGGCGGCACAATAGAAACGGCAGATCCTGAGGATACGTTCATCTTCAACCGCAGCTGCTAGGTATTACACCCGGGACCAGAATGCGAGAGGGCTGAGGCTTTTCGGGCTTCAGCCCTCTCTCTGTGCCAATGGCACTTCGGAAGATAAACCTGCCGAAAGACCGTCCGGAAATCCCGAAATAGCCCCGATCCGGGCTACTGCGATCGGCCCAAAAGGTCCCACCAGCACGATTCTGCCACCTCAAGTAGCCCCATCCCGAGCTCTCGAGAGCCCTCCAGAGATTTTCCTGACGGCCTCTCCAGGACGTACGATGAACAGGGAGGCGGAACCACCGTCCCCTCGGGGTTCCTCGTGTACCAGGTCACACTCCTCCAGGGTCAGGCACTCGCAGCGCAGCCCCCGCTCCAGGAGGTCTTTCATGCCAAGGGCGCGCTCCACCAGAGCCTCGACCTCCGGCAGCTTGTCCTGGGCGAGCACCCGCCAACGCTCCGACGGCGGGGTGTCCTCCGAGAACCCGTCCAGAAGCGTCCGAATCTCCGAGATCGTGAACCCGGCCTGCTGGGCGACCCGGACTACCGTCAGCCGGTCGAGCACCTCGCGTAGCGTTTCGCCATCGTAGCGCCTGCGCCCGTTCTCGCGGCCCGGTCTCGGAAGCAACCCTATGCGCTCGTAGTAGCGCAACGCGGACGGCTTGACGCCCGCCCTGTGCGCCGCCTCGCCTATGCCCAAACTCTCCACCGCTACCTCCTTGACTTGAAGTGCGCTTCAACAAGTATATTCGTGCCGAGGTCTGAGAAACCGGAGCAAGGAGTACCCATGACGGACCATGAAGAGTCCAAGCTGGAGCGGTACATCCCCCTAGCCTGCGACATGTCGGCGCTCGACGCCGGACAGCGGCGGCGTCAGGGCGTGCTGGCTCGCCGACTACGCGACGGGGCGCTCGAGATCAGGGAGCTTGCCAACGGCTACGCCTTTGCGCACCCGCCGGACGCGGACACCCTGGCCATGATGGCCGAGTTCGTCGCCAACGAGAGGCTGTGCTGCCCGTTCTTCGGGTTCGAGATCTCGGTCGGCGGTGACGGGCCGGCGTGGCTCGGTATCGCGGCGGAAGGGGAAGCCAAGGGCATCCTGGAGGCGGAGATGGGCATCTGAGCCCGGGCGGCTATCCCCTGGACGGGGCGACCATCACCACCACGCCAGCCACGCAGATCGCCGCGCCGAGCAGGTCCCAGCGGTCTGGCCGGAACCCGTCCACAAGGACGCCCCAGGCCAGCGCCAGGGCTATGAACACCCCGCCGTAGGCGGCGTACACCCGCCCGAACTCCGGGATGGGCTGGAGGGCGGCCACCACCCCGTAGGCCGCCAGGATCAGCGCTCCGATCAGTGCCCAGGCCAGGGGCTTGTGGTCTCGCACCCACCCCCACACGAGGTAGCCACCCCCGATCTCGCACAAGCCAGCCAGCACGAACAACGCACCGATAATGAGCAGACGTTCCACCCCGCACCTCCCGTTAGACTACGTGGCACCGGGGCAGAGTGTAGCCACCCGCGGTGAAAGGAGCGCCGGGCGTGTCCGAGGAGGACAAGGCGAAGGTGCGGCGCATGGTGGAGTGGATCAACGCGGACGACGAGGCCGAGACCGTGTAGGCGCGGAGGCTTCCGTTTTGGTGCGCAAGGGCAAGGAGAAGGGCCAGGACTCACACGTCCTGACCCTTCCATCCAGGCGGTCCTCCGCTAGCGAGCATGCGGCCCTGTTCAGGCTACCCTCGTGGCGGATCCATCACCCTTCCGGGACCGCCGTGCGTATAGAGAAGCAGCCTCGGCCCATCTCGACCCCGGAGCCGCCACCCTAGACAACGTCGAGCGGGCGCATCATGTCGTTCTCCTCGTGCTCGAGGATGTGGCAGTGCCACACGTACTTGCCGGCGATGTCGAAGTTCACCTTGATCCTGGTGATCTGGGCTGGGTTCGCCCGCACGGTGTCTTTCGGGCCCTTCTCGTTGTCGTCCACCGGCTCCTCCGCCCCGAGGTACGGGGTTGGATCCGGATTGACGAGGTTGCCGTTGGCGTCGACCGGGCCACCGGAGGCGTTGCGAGCAGCGGTTAGCGCCGACTGGTAGCCGGCCACGTCGAGTCGCCTACGCTCGAGGACCTCGAACTGCGGCAGGTGCAAGTGCATGGGGTGGGAGTCGGCCGAGACGTTGATCAGGGTCCACACCTCCGTGTCATCGAGGTTGGGCTGCTCGGTGACGGGCCGGTCCCCGAAGCGCATGCCGTTTAGCAGCAGGGCGGTGGGAACGGGTCCCGCAAGCCGCTCCTCCAGCGTCAGCCACCGCTCCTGCGCAACGATACCTGGTACTGAGTACGCCTCCGCACGAAGCTGCGTCGGCAGCGTAACATCAGGCACCGGGATCGCCGGGTCCACCACGAAGCGCATGATCTCGGATCGTCTCAGCGGGGTGGAGGGGCTGACCGTCGTGGGCGGGAGCGGGGTGTCTATAAGATCGACGTTGCCGCCGGTTCCCGTGAAGTCGAAGACGACGTCGGCCCGCTCGCCGGGGGCGATCAAGAGCCTGGGTATCGGCACCGGGGCCTGGAGGAACCCGCCGTCCGTCCCGATCTGGGTCATCGTGGCCCCGCCGGTGAGCCGCAGGTTGTAGAAGCGAGAGTTGGAACCGTTCAGGATCCTCATGCGGTATTTGCCAGGCCCGACCGTCTTGAAGGGCCACACCTTGCCGTTGACACAGACCACATCGCCGAAGAACTCGGGCGTCCACTGGGCCGGGTACTTGATCCTACCGTCCTTGGCGAACGCTCTGTCCTGGATAACGAGGGGAACCTCGTAGTTCCCCCTCGGCAACGTGCCGCCGCCGAAGGCGGTGAAGTTGCCCCCCGTGCCGTTATCGACGCTGTCGCGCACGAGGTAGGCGCC
>DASUPX010000277.1:0-5434 GCA_036280905.1 Rubrobacter sp.
GCGGCCGAAGGGTTCGCGCCGGGGATGCTCGCTATCGCCCTCTTTCGGGGAGAGAGCCCGCAGGACCTCGGCGAGGACGCGACCAGGGTGCTCGCCGACGGGGATTTCTCTGGCAAGCCGAACGAGACCGCCCTCCTGTACGGGCAGCGCGGTCCCGCGCCCCGGATGTTGCTCGTGGGTCTCGGCGAGAGGGAGGCAGCCTCCCCCGAAAAGCTCCGCCGCGCCGCGGCAACCGTCGCCCGACGTGCCAGGTCACTCGAGCTGGGCGAGGCCGCCCTCGTCCTGCCTGACCTGCCCGAGCTTGACACCAGGAGAACGGCGCAGGCCGCGGCGGAGGGAGCCGGTCTCGGCCTGTACCGCTTCGTCAAGCACAAGAGCGCGGCCGACGGCCATGAGCTCGAGCACTTCTGGCTGGTCGTCGAAGAGGGAGAACTGGAGGAGGCTCGCGCCGGGGCCGAGATCGGGGAGAAGGTAGCGGGGGGTGCCGGTCTGGCCCGCGACCTCGCAAACGAGCCTTCCAACGTGGCCACGCCCGAGTACCTGGCGGAGCGGGCGCGCGAGATAGCCGAGAGGCACGGCATGGACCTCCGAATTCTGGAGCGCGCTGAAATCGAGGCCGAGGGTCTTACTGGCCTCGCCACGGTGGGCCGGTCGGCGTCAAACGAACCGCGCTTTATCGTGCTGGAACACCGCAAGGGGGGCGGGTCGGCTCCCGTCGTCCTCGTTGGTAAAGCCGTAACCTTCGACTCCGGGGGCATCTCCATAAAGCCCTCGGCTGGCATGGAGGACATGAAGTTCGACATGAGCGGCGGGGCGGCGGTGCTCGGGGCGATGGAGGCGGTCGGGGCCATGGGCCTGCCCCTCGACGTCGTCGCGCTGGTTCCGGCGACCGAGAACCTTCCCGGTGGGGACGCCTTCAAGCCCGGGGACGTGCTCCAGATGCAATCTGGCAAGACGGTCGAGATCGTCACCACCGACGCAGAGGGACGCCTCATCCTGGCCGACGCCCTCACTTACGCCAGCCGCTACGAGCCCTCGGCCGTAATCGACTGCGCTACCCTCACCGGCGCCTGTGTGGTGGCGTTGGGTAGCCACGCCTCGGGCCTCATGGGCAACGACGACGATTTGATCTCTGAGGTGCAGGAAGCGGGCGAAACGGCCGGCGAGAGGGCCTGGCCCCTACCCCTCTTCGGGGAGTACACCGAGCAGATCAAAGGCGATACGGCCGACATAAAGAACTCGGGCGGGCGCGGGGGTGGCGCGCTAACAGCGGGAGCGTTTCTGAAAGAGTTCGCCGACTACCCGTGGGCCCACCTCGACATAGCGGGAACGGCCTACGGCAAGAAAAGCAACGCGTACACTACCAGGGGTGGGACCGGCGTCCCGACCCGGCTGCTGGTCGAGTTCCTGATCGGGAGGTCGTCATGATCCTGAAGATGTTGACCGTTGGCCCGTTCCAGGAGAACTGCTACATCATCGGCGATGAGGAATCCGGGGTCGGGGCGCTGGTCGACCCC
Source organism: Rubrobacter sp. (assembly GCA_036280905.1). Taxonomy (GTDB): domain Bacteria; phylum Actinomycetota; class Rubrobacteria; order Rubrobacterales; family Rubrobacteraceae; genus Rubrobacter_D. Next base: position 1,518 of record DASUPX010000277.1, read on the forward strand.
GGCGATGAGGCGGCCCGGATAGCCATGGCCGTCGAGGAGACGAACCTCGATATCGGGTCGATCATCGTAACCCACGCCCACATCGACCACGTGGGAGGGGTGGTCTCCCTCTCCGAAGAGTACTCCTGTCCCGTGCTGATGCACGATGAATCACAGCCGTTGCTAGAAGGGCTCCCTACCCAGGCCATGATGATGGGCATCAGGTTCGGCAAGGTGCCGACCGTCGACCGCTACGTGGGAGACGAAGAGATCCTGGAGGTCGGGGGTCTCCGGTTGCGCTCGCTTTACACTCCTGGCCACGCGCCTGGTCACCTCGCCTTCTACGTCGAGGACGAGGGGCTCGTGCTGTCCGGGGATGCGCTCTTTGCCGGTAGCGTGGGAAGGGTTGACCTACCCGGTGGCAGCATGGAGGTGCTGATGCGGAGCATCGAGGAACGGCTGTTGACGCTTCCCGACGAGACGGTCGTGTACCCGGGCCACGGGCCACGGACCACCATCGGGGACGAGCGGACCGCCAACCCGTTCCTGCAAGGGGGCATGTTTTGAGCGAGAGCGTCCACAAGCACAGGGAGTCGGCACCTGATTCTGTCAGGGTGGCCGTGCTAACCATCAGCGACACCAGGACGCCGGAGACCGATACTGGCGGCGACGTCGCGGAGGAGCTGCTTGTCGGTGCCGGGCAGGAGGTCGTGGAGCGCCGGATCGTCAGGGATGAGGCCTCCGGCATAAGGAACAGCCTCGTTGACCTGCTCGCGAGTTCGGAGGTGGACGCCGTCGTCACGACGGGCGGCACCGGCATCTCGGGCCGCGACACCACCTACGAGGTCGTGGAGCGCATGCTCGAGAAGAGGCTCGACGGGTTCGGCGAGATCTTCAGGATGCTCTCCTACGAAGAGATCGGCTCGGCCGCCATAATGAGTCGGGCGCTCGCGGGGAGCGTTGGCGGCAAGTTCGTCGCGAGCCTTCCAGGCTCCCGCAATGCGGTCAGGCTCGCCGTGGAGAAGCTACTCGTGCCCGAGCTCGCGCACATCGTATTTGAACTTCGCAAACACCAGGAAAGCAGGTAGAGATGGAGAGGGAACCCCTGTCCCCCGAGTCCGACGCACTCTGGCGCAGGCTGTGGGAGATGTGGCAGGACAACGACGAGGAGGACGTGATCCTCGACTCTAGCAAGCTGGACGACCTCGAGGATGAGATCCCCGGCCTCGAGAACAGGATGAAGACCGCGCTGGCCTACCTCCAGCGGGCCCGCTACATCCAGTACCGCTCCGGCGTCGGTGAGGACGGCATCGAGCCGATTCTCTACGACGTGTACGAACCCCGTTGATGCGGCCAAAGACGAGGAGAGCGTGAACAAGATGACCTGGCTCCTGCTACTTCCCGCCGCGTTCATCGCCGGGATGGCCGCACCCACGCAGTTCGCCATCAACAGCCAACTGCGCCAGGCCGTCGGCGGGCCGGTGATGGCCGCCACGATCTCGTTTCTGGTCGGCACGGTGATCCTGTTCGCCGCCACCCTGATAGTGAGCCGCTCGATACCGGACCTCGGCCCCACCGTGAGCGCCCCCTGGTGGATGTACCTGGGCGGTCTGCTCGGGGCCTTCTACGTGTGTGCCTCGGTCGTGCTCACGCCCCGCCTCGGGGTGGCAACCACCATCGGCCTGTTCCTGGCCGGGCAGGTCGTAGCCTCTATAGTGATAGACAACTTCGGCCTGTTCGGAACCCCCGTACAGGCGGCGAGCATCCCGCGCATCCTGGGGGCGGTCCTCATTATCGTGGGCGTTGCCGTCGTCCAGAGGTTCTAGCGCCTTGCAGAGCGTCTGCGTCTTTTGCGGCTCGAGCAGCGGTGATGACCCCGCTTACGCGCAGGTGGCCCGCTCGCTCGGCGCCACGCTCGCCGAGTCGAAAGTACGCCTGGTCTTCGGGGGCGGTCACGTCGGCCTGATGGGCGAGATCTCGAACGCCGCCATCGCGGCCGGCGGCGACGTGATCGGGGTAATCCCGAAGTTCCTCGTCGAGCGGGAGCTGGCACACGAGCGCGTCACAGACCTGCGTATCGTCGGCTCCATGCACGAGCGCAAGGCCCTTATGGCCGACCTCTCGGATGCTTTTATCGCGCTTCCCGGCGGCAGCGGAACCCTGGAGGAGTTCTTCGAGGTCCTGACCTGGGCCCAGCTGGGCGAGCACGCGAAGCCCTGCGGTCTCCTAAACGTCGCCGGCTACTACGAGCCGCTCATCTCCATGTTCGATCACATGGTCGGAACGGGCTTCCTGAGCAAGGCGGACCGCTCCCTCCTCCTCGTCGAAGATGATCCGGACCGCCTACTCCAGAGGCTCGACCACTACCAACCGCCCAGCAGGGCCAGGTGGATGGACCGATCAAGGACCTGATACCAGAGCCTCCAGCTATCAGCCAGTAGAAAAAGCTGAAGGCTGATAGCCGAAAGCTCTAGAGCCCTAGGTCACCTTGAGCGTGTGACCCTGCTCCCTGTAACGGGCCGCCATATCGGGTAGCGAGATGGGGTCGTAGTCCTTCGCGTGGCCGGCCTGCCCGAAGGCCTCCATGCGAGCCCTCACGACCTCCTGCATCGCGGCGCGGGCGGGCTTGAGGTAGTAGCGGGGGTCGAACTCGGAGGGATCCTCGGCGAAGGCCTTGCGGATAGCGCCGGTCGCCGCGAGGCGCAGATCCGTATCGACGTTCACCTTCCTCACGCCGTGCTTGATGCCCTCCTGAATCTCGCGCACAGGCACGCCCCACGTGGGCTCAATCTTCCCGCCGTACTCGTTGATGATGTCCACCAGCTCTTTAGGAACGCTGGAGGAGCCGTGCATGACGAGGTGGGTGGTCGGGAGCCGCTCGTTGATCTCCTCGATGATGTGCATGGCCAGGACCTCGCGGTCCGGCTCCTTGGTGAACTTGTAGGCCCCGTGGCTCGTCCCGATGGCGACCGCCAGGGCGTCCACCCCGGTCCGCTCCACGAACTCGACCGCCTGGTCCGGGTCCGTAAGGCTGACCTCGCCAGATCCGACGCCGTCCTCGATGCCGCCGAGCGTGCCCAGCTCTCCCTCCACGGTGACGCCGGCCTCGTGGGCCATCTCGACCACCTCGCGCGTAACGCGCACGTTGTAATCGAAATCCGAAGGGGTCTTCCCGTCGTCCATAAGGGAGCCGTCCATCATCACCGACGTGAACCCGAGGTCTATGGCGCTCTTGCAGGTCTCGGGCGAGTTGCCATGGTCCTGGTGCAGGGCCACGGAGATCTCCGGGTACACCTCGGTGGCGGCCTCCATCAGGTGGTACAGAAAGCGGTCGTTGGCGTACTTTCGCGCCCCCCGCGAGGCCTGAATGATGACCGGCGACTCCGTCTCCCGCGCGGCCTCCATGATCGCCTGCACCTGCTCCAGGTTGTTGACGTTGAACGCCCCGACGCCATAACCCCCACTGGCCGCCTCATCCAGAAGCTGGCGCATAGTTACCAGTGCCATAAAACAACCCTCCCGAATCTATCGAAGTACAGAACCCCACCACCATCAACCGTGACGGGAACGGCAAGTATAGACGCTTTCCCGCTCCGGGCCAAAGCGGCTATCAGCACGGCGCTTCGCGCCTCGTCAGCACGCTCGGGCTAGCGCCCTCGCTTGTCGGCACGCTTCGCCCGGCTTCGCCCGGCTCGCTTTCAGCCAGATCCCGCTGCGGCCTGCACCCTGCCGCTCTAGAGATTCGATACCCAGAAGAGCCCTATGTCGAAGCCACCGTTACGGAGCGAGACGACCGGCCGAAAGCGAGGCGTAGCCGAAGCGTTGCTGACAAGCGACAGCCGCCAGGCTGGAGCGTGCTGACAAACGGAGGCCCCCAGGGCCGTAGTGTGCTGACAAGCGTAGCCCGAAGGGCGTAGCGTGCTTAGGTTAGCCGGAGC
>DASUPX010000278.1:0-11208 GCA_036280905.1 Rubrobacter sp.
CGGTCACGGTGCTGGCAGTTTAGCGCTGAGAGCGGCCACCGTCTCGGTTATGCTCTAGGTGTGATCGAGCTGATCTACGAAGCCGGCACCCTGGTCGCGACTGGCTCCTCCACGCTGCCCGAGCCATTCGTCTGGGACGGAAGGACCCGCCAGTGGAGGGCCCCGGCGAGCGCCTACCGCGAGACGGTCCTTGGCCTGCGCGACGCGGGGGTCCCACACGAGGACAGGGCCGCCGCCTTCGAAAAGGTGCCGCTCGAGTCTCGCGTGGCGATGGAACCAAGGCCCTACCAGAGGGAAGCGCTCGGCGCCTGGAAGCAGGAGGGGCTTCGTGGCGTCGTCGTCTTGCCGACAGGCGCGGGGAAGACAGCCGTGGCGGTTAGGGCTATGGAGCGCGTCGGACGGAGCACGCTGGTCGTCGTGCCCACCCTGGCGCTGCTCAAGCAGTGGTACTCGGTTTTGCAGGACGCCTTCGGCGGCATGGTCGAGGTCGGGCTGCTCGGGGGCGGGTACCACGAGATCACGCCCCTCACGGTGACGACCTACGACTCGGCCTACATCCACGCCGAGCGCTACGGGGACCGCTTCGCTTTCGTCGTCTACGACGAGGTGCATCACCTGCCGGCCCCGAAGAACGCCATCATCCCAAGGATGCTCCTCGCTCCCTACTCCCTCGGCCTCACCGCCACGCCGGAGCGCCCTGACGGTGGCCACGAGCTCCTGCCCGACCTGGCCGGCAAGATCGTGTACCGGCGCGCGCCCGAGGATCTTGCTGGGACCTACCTGGCCCCCTTCGAGCTGGTCCGCATACCCATCGAGCTTACGGCCCACGAGCGCTTCGACTACGCCCAGGCCGAGGCGGTGTACAGGGATTTCCTGGAGAAGCACCGCCTGCCGATGCGCTCTCCCGAGGACTGGCAACGCTTCATCATGGTCGCCTCAACCAGCCACTCCGGGGGGAGGGAGGCCCTGCTTGCGGCGCGCCGGCGGCGTGAGATCAGGGAGGGGGCCATGAGGAAGGGGGTAACGCTCGAGACGCTTCTCCGGCGGCACTGGGACGACCGCGTGATCGTGTTCGCCAAGAGCGTGGAGGAGGTCTACGCGCTCAGCCGGCGATTCCTGATCCCCGGGGTTACCTACGAGACGCCTGCCCGCGAGCGAAAGGAGATCCTCGACCGCTTCAGGGAGGGACGCTACCGCGCCATCATAGCCTCCGACGTCCTGAACGAGGGCGTCGACGTTCCTGACGCCGGGGTGGCCGTGATCCTGGCCGGCAGCGCCTCCCGCCGCGAGTACGTGCAGCGTCTGGGCCGCATCCTCCGTCCCAGGGAGGGCAAACGCGCCATCCTCTACGAACTCATCACGACCCAGACCGGCGAGGAACACACCGCCAGGCGCCGCAGAGAGGCCTTCGCCTGATGCTGCGCAGCGAGCACGTCATGGCCCGTTTGCAGCGCGGGAGGCTCGTTCCGCACAGGCTCTCGCCCGGGGACGATCGGGTCCTGAGCGCGGCGGCGGAGCTCTGCGACCTCTACGCCGCCAACGTCGGCTCGCCGAGGGCCAATCTGGAGCGGGAGCTTGCGTCGAGAGAGGGGGAGCTCGGCCCCGGCCTCGACGCCCGCAGGGGATTCAGGATCGTACGCGCCCTCTCCAAGCTTCTGGAGGAACGGGCCGGGTGGGGCGTCCCCACTAGATCCGACCCCTATACCCTGCGCACCCGCATCTTCGAGCTGGCCGCGGCCCTTCCCGAGCCACCCGCCTCGGAGCGGGGCCTTCTCGAGGCCCCGACGCGCGAAGACGTGCTCTCGCAGGTGGCGGTCGAGACGGGGGTCGAGAACCCGGAGGCCAACATGTACGCGGACAGGCAGGGCGCGCAACTCCTGGCCGAGTTCGACAGGCCATCGCCTGAGACGCTCGTCCGGCGCTACAACGTCGCCCAGATACAGGGCGTGCTCTACTCGGCGAGGGATCTCGTCGTCGACCTCGCCGAAGGCTCCGATGCCAGGCTCGTCTTCCACTACGTCAAGCTTCTGGGCCTGATCTACGAGCTCGAACCCGTCTCCGGCGGCTACCGTCTACGCCTCGATGGCCCGCTCTCCATCTTCGGTGCGACGCGCAAGTACGGCCTGCGCCTGGCGCAGTTCCTCCCGGGCCTCCTCCTCACCTCTCCCTGGAAGCTGTCGGCGAACGTTGACTGGAAGAACAGGGACGCTGTACTCGAACTCGACTCGGAGAAGACGGGGCTCGAGTCCCACTACTTAGGGCCCAGGGCCGAACGCGAGGCCGGCGATGTCAGGGAAGCGTTCGTCAGGGCCTGGGATCGTGCGAAGGACACGGGCGACTGGGAACTCCGGCGGGGGGCCGAGATACTACCCTTCCCGGAGAAGAAGACGGCGCTCGTCCCCGACTTCACGCTGCTGAACACGGCCACTGGGGAGATCGTCCAGCTCGAGATCCTCGGTTTCTGGTCAGAGCGAAACCTCGTCGAACGCGTGGCGCTGCTCAGGGAGGCCGAGGGACGGGGCCACCGCCTGCTCGTCGCGGCCTCCGAGCGGCTGGGCACCTCGCAGGAGGCCCTCTCCAGCGCAGTCGACGGGGGTATCGTGCCCTTCAAGGAGCGGCTTCCGGCCAGAGCCGTGCTCTCGGCACTGGCGTAGCGCGAGCCATATAATCTTCTCCATGAAGGTTAGTTGGGGCTCCCTCATCGCTCTCACCGCGGCGTGCACCGTGGCCGCCACCCTCTTCGGGTTCGGCGCGCAGGTGTTCTCGTGGAGGAGCGTCTACGGCGGCCTGGGTCGGGAGGATCTGATCCAGGTTACCCGCCTGTTCGTCTTCGTCGCCCTCGGCGTCCTGCTCGCCTTCCGCGGCGGATGGAGGGGCGTCGTGATGGCCATCGTCATGGCCATCGCCGCCACCACTCTGGAGTGGGTTCTCTTCCCCTACTCCTACGCCTGGGCCACCCTCGAAGACCCAGCGGGCTACGCGGACAGGTTCGGCGGCGTCAGACGTCCCACCTACGCCCTGTGGACCACCTACGATATCCTGGGAGTAGGAATCTCCGCGGCGCTTGCTCAGGGCCTCCGCACCATGGCCCATGCCGATCCCCGAGCGCGTTAGGGACGAACACCGAATCTCCCTTCTGGTTCTCGTAACCCTGTCGGCCCGACTGGCGGCAGCACCTGCTCTAGAGGCTGAGGTCCCTGATTTTTCCTGGAAATCCACCTGACAGGGTTTCTCGGAGCTCTATGTTTCCGGAACGTTTACCGCGAGCCAGTCCTTCCTTTGCCCGGGGGTACGCGGCATGGGATACTGGCCCCTTCGTGACTTGCCAACAGGGCAAGACACCCACGAACAAGCGACTTCGGTCGTGGACGAAAGGGGAGGTACGCATGAGCGAAGGGTCGGGTCGTCAGGAGATGGAGCGCAGGCTTGTAGAGAAGAGCCTCGAGGACGAGCCTTTCAGGCAGAAGCTGGTGGAGGATCCGAAAGGGGCTGTGGAGCAGGAGCTCGGAACGCGGCTGCCTGAGGACGTGCGGGTGGTTACCGTGGAGGAGACTTCCGACACCATCTACCTCGTACTTCCCAACGCCTCGGCGACGGGTGGCGTTGGCGCGGAGCTTTCCGATCGAGAGCTCGAGTCGGTGGCCGGCGGCTGGGACATGACGGGAGACCCGCAAACCCAGGATGCCGTGGATTGTCATACTGATTATCCAGACCCTATGTCGTAGCGTGGAGCGCGCATACGATGGCTCTCCGAGGTTCTCACCCTCCGAGGCGGGCGCCACCGTGGTCTCGGGGCAGGTCGTGAAGCACATCCTCGGGTTTGAGGGCCGCGCCGCTCCAGATCAGATTCGTCGGAAACCAATCACCTAGAAGGTGTTGGCCCGTCTGACCTCGAACTGCTCGTCCTCGTCGAAGTCGATCAGAAAGACTTCGCCCCCTGTGTTGAAGTCATAGCTAGAGTCTGGCAGAAGCCCCCGAAGGGAGTCCTCGACCTCGACACCGGTCACGAGCCGACCCTTTCCCTTGCACCTCTTGCATTCCGTAGGACGCCAGGAGGCGCCGTCATCTCCGCGGCCCCCGCAGTTGGGGCAATCCCGGAAAGCCGTATAGCGGATCGTTATAGTTCTCATGTTTCGAATACTACCAGGGAGGCAAGCTTGAACTACGTGGTGCTGCTGGCCGTATCGGCGGGGATGGCGATCGCGTTGCAGGTGACGGTCAACTCTATCGGCCTCAGAGACCTCGGAATCGGGGGTCTTATCGGGGTCTCCGGTCTCGCCACCGCGGCGGTGGGGTTCCTGACGACGCTCATGACGGAACGTCCCGAGTACACCGGCAAGGCGTTGCTGTGCGCGCTCGTCTCCGGCGTGCTCGGGGCCTTCATCCTCGGCTCCATAGTCCTCGCTGCCGGACAGGGCGGCGTCGCACGCACGCTCTCGCTCGTCATCGCAAGCCAGCTCATCGCGGGCCTCGTCATCGATCGGGCCGGTCTGCTGGGAGCGGCCCCGCAGGAGATCGGCACATCCAGGATCCTGGGCATCGCCCTCATCCTGATCGGTGGCGTCCTGGTCGTCCGGTCATGATCCGCTGTAGGGGCGTTTCGCGAACCACCCCTACAGCGGGTTCGTTTGCGTCGGGGCCTAACGCCAGCTCTGCTGGTAGGAGATCTGCTCTTCGGTCAACGTCTCGGGTTCTACGCCTAACGAGGCGAGCTTTGCGCGGGCGACGAGGTCGTCTATCTCGTCGGGGATGGGCTGAATACCAGGGGCCATCTCGTCAGCGTGGTTGGCGATGTGGTGGGCGGCGAGCGCCTGTACGGCAAAGGTGAGGTCCATTATCTCGACCGGGTGACCGTCGCCCGCGGCGATGTTGACGAGCCTCCCGCGCGCCAGGACGTGCAGCCTCCTGCCGTCGGGTAGGTCGTATTCGGTAACGTTGCGCCTGACCTCGCGAGAACCCGTCGAAATCTCGCGCAGGGAGGCGAGGTCGAACTCGTGATCGTAGTGGCCGGCGTTCGCGAGCAGGGCGCCGTCCTTCATCAGGGCGAAGTGCTCGACCCCGAGTACCTTGAGGTTGCCCGTCCCGGTCAGGAAAACGTCCCCCACCTCAGCCGCCTGCAGCGAGTTCATAACCTCGTAGCCTTCCGAGTAGGCTTCCAGCAGCTTCACGGGGTCAGGCTCGCAGACGATGACGCGTCCCCCCATGCCGTCGGCGTACTTGGCCAGCCCGCGGGAGACCCAGCCGAAGCCCATGATCACGACCGCTTTGCCCGAGAGGAAGAGGTTGGTGTTGGAGAGCAAGGCGACTATGGAGGAGTGGCCCGTGCCGTAGCGGTTGTCGAAGAGGTGCTTCATCCTGGCATCGTTGGCGGCCAGCACAGGGAAAGGCAGCACGCCCTCCGCCGTCATGGCCTTCAGCTTCAGAACGCCCGTGGTGGTCTCCTCGGAGGCCCCTATAACGTTGCCCGCGAGGTCGGGGTGGTGTTCGATCAGGCGCCCCACAAGCTCTGCACCGTCGTCCACCAGGAGGTCGGGCCCCGTCTCCAGCGTGTTGTGCAGGTATAGCTCGAAGTCCTCGTCGGAGGGGTCGTGGGTGGCGTAGACCCGCACGCCGCGCTCGGCGAGGGCCGCGCATACGTCGTCCTGGGTGGAGAGCGGGTTGCTCCCCGCCACGGTAACGTCCGCCCCCGCCTCGGAGAGAAGCAGGGCCAGGTAGGCCGTCTTCGCCTCCAGGTGAATGGTCATCGCGATCTTGCGTCCCCGCATCGAGCCATCTGCCAGCTGCTCACCGAAGATCTTGTTCAGGACGGGTGCGTGTTGGGCCACCCAATCTATCTTGCGGTGCCCCTCAGGGGCGAGCGAAGGGTCTTTGACGATTGATTCCCGGATCATCTCTCTCCTACCTCGTCTGCGTGCTGCGGGCCATGTCTGGCCCGGTCCCCACGAGTTTACAATCTGTATGAACGGAATGCTCTCGTGTATGTCCTTACATTAGAATCACGAGATCGACGGAAGACACAGATACAGGATCACGACCGCCTGGATGAGCTATGTGACCATCCAGGTGATCTGGCTGCTCTGCGTCCTGATCACGCCCCCGGCCCTGAGGCTTTACCCCTCGAAGTTCTGGGCCCTGCCTTTCTGCCTGGTAACGGTGGCGAACGGTCTGCACATGATCTTCTTCCGCTACGAATACAACGCGGTTTTACGCCGCGCTATGCGTATCATCCCTTACGCGCAATACCTGACGCCCCAACGAGAGGACCCCAGATACTTCCTGCCCCTCGGTGGCGCCTACACGCTCTTCGGCCTGGTCTCCATCGTGCTGCTCATCGTGGCCTAGCTCTTACCCAGCACTTCGGCCAGCTTCTCGGGCCTATCGGTCATGATGACGTCGACGCCGAGATCTAGCAAGCGTCGCATCTGTTCTTTTTCGTTAATGGTCCAGGCGTCCACCCTCACGTTCCTCGCGTGGGCCGCCTGAACGAAGCGTCGGGTCACGAGGGGTATTCCCCTGTGCCTCGGTGGCACCTGCAGCGCATCGTAATCGGGAACCAGGAGCCGTTCCAGGCGAAGGTTGCTTGCGAGAAGGAAGACCGCCGTCTCCCACCTCGACGCCCCCGTAGAGATTCGGCCCTCCGAGATCCCGCGAAAACGCCGCACGGTGCCGAAGCGGGAAGAGACCACCAGAGCCCGTCCCGCCGCGTCGCGCCTGCGCAGGACGCCGAGCACCGCCGCCTCGATGCCGGGACGGTCAGCCTTCATGTCGATGTTGACCGGGACGCCGGGACATTCCCGCAAGACTTCTGCCAGCGTGGGTACCTGCAACCCCATGCTGCGATAGGGATAGGTTTTTCCGCCGTCGGTGCTGAAACAGTACCCGGCATCGGCCCCGCGTACCTCGTCGAGCCCCATCTCGGCGACGGCGCCGGTCAGGTTCGTGGTCCTGTCCAGGGTCGGGTCGTGGATAACCACGGGGTACCCATCATGGGTCAGATGGACGTCAAGCTCGATCCCACCGGCGCCCGATCGCAAGGCCAGCCGAAAAGCCTCGAGCGTGTTCTCCGGCGCGCTGGCAGAAGCGCCCCTGTGGGCCAGGTTCACGGGCCAATCGCGCGCGATCATGCTCCGCCGCCCACGCCGGAGGCACAGAGCAACGATCAAGGAGAGCGCGGCGAGCGCGACCAGCAGAAACCGATTCCTTCCCATCGGGGAAACTTAACATAGCGGGATACCGGCCTGCCGCGTTGACCAGACTATATGTCTCTCGTATACTCTGCGGGCTGCTTTGTCGGAGTGGCGGAATTGGTAGACGCGCTAGGTTGAGGGCCTAGTCCCCGATAAGGGGGTGGGGGTTCGAGTCCCCCCTCCGACACTATTACCCCGGAACGTGAAACGTCGCGCAGGCCCGAAAACACACCGGGGTGTATAATCTAGATTGGACTCGCCTGTTCTCCCCATCCTCCCCGGGCGAGTCCTCTTTTATGGGTAGAATTCGCTGACCGGCCGTCAGGCGAGGAAGAACAGGGCGATGTTGGTCAGGGCGAAGAGGCCCAGAACTATGATGGTCAGGCGGGTCAGGTTCTTCTCCATTATGGTGGTGCCAGAGAAGGTGCTGCCCATGCCGCCGCCGAGCGAAGAGGACAGTCCGCCTCCCTTGCCCGAGTGGAGCAGGATCAGCCCCACCAGCGCCACGCAGAACACTATCTGGAAGAACGCGATCAGGTAGTAAAGTAACATCTGTCTACCTTACCACACGCTCTATTGTTCTGTCTCGGCCACGGCGTTCTGGGCGGCTTCTATAAGCTCAACGAACGAGTCGACCTCGAGGCTGGCCCCGCCGACCAGGCCGCCGTCGACGTCATCCTGGGCCATTATCTCCGCGGCGTTGCCCGGCTTCACGGAGCCGCCGTAGAGTATGCGCACGGCGTCGGCGAAGTCGTCCCCGACCTCCTGCCTGAGTAGGTCACGGATCTTTCCTATAGCGTCCTGGGCATCCTCGGGCGTCGCGGTGTCGCCGGTTCCTATAGCCCAGATCGGCTCGTAGGCGAAGACGATGCTCTCGCCGTCCACGTCATCTAGCTCTTCGATCACCCGCGAGACCTGGCCGGAGACCTTGTCCCACATGCCGCCAGCGTCGCGTTCCTCCTTGGTCTCGCCAACACAGACGACGGGCAGCAGGTCGGCCTCCAGGGCACGCCTGGTCTTCTTGGCGACTGCGTCGTCGGTCTCGCCGAAGGTCTCGCGCCGCTCGGAGTGACCCACGATCACGGCCCCGGCCCCCACGTCGAGGAGCATGGGCGCGGAGATCTCGCCGGTAAAGGCGCCCGAGTCTTCGAAGTAGAAGTTTTGCGCGCCAGCGACTACCGGGGAATCCTCGGACATCCTGCCTACCTCGTGCAGGCAGGTGAAAGGCACGAAAACGGCCACGTCCACCCCTTCGGCGTCAGCGGCACGCGGCAGCAGGGCGGCCGTATAATCCTCGGCCTCCCTTATGGTCTTGTTCATCTTCCAGTTCGCCGCCATCATCGGGCGTCGGGCCATCTTCTCCTCCTCTACTTGCCGGGCAGTACGGCGACGCCCGGCAGCTCTTTGCCTTCAACGTACTCCAGGGAGGCGCCGCCTCCGGTCGAGATGTGGCTCATGTCGTCATCTAGCCCGAGCTTGTTGACGGCTGCCACGGAGTCTCCACCGCCGACCACGCTCGTCGCGTCGCTGTCGGCGACGGCCTGCGCAACACCCTCCGTGCCCTTCGCGAAGGCGTCGATCTCGAAGACGCCCATCGGCCCGTTCCAGAAGACTGTCTGCGCGTCAGCGATATGCTTCCCGAACAGGGCGACCGTATCGCGGCCTATGTCCAGGCCCAGCTTGCCGGATGGGATCCTGTCCACCGGTACCGTCTCCGTCTCGACGCCCTCCTCCATCGCAGTGGCGACGACCACGTCGACGGGCAGGATCAGCCGCTCGTCGGCCTCTCCCATGAGCCGCCTCGCCTCCTCCAGGTAGTCGTCCTCGACGAGCGAGTCGCCGATCTCGTACCCTTGAGCCTTGAAGAAGGTGAAGCACATGGCACCACCCACGAGCAGCGTGTCCGCCTTCCCGAGCAGGCTCTCTATGACGCCAAGCTTGTCCGAGACCTTGGCACCGCCGAGGATAGCCACGAACGGGCGCTCGGGGTCTTCAAGCAGCTTATCGAGGTAGTCGACCTCCTCTTCGAGCAGGAGCCCTGCCGCGGCAGGTAGCCGCTCCGCGACCCCGACGGTCGTGGCGTGCGCCCTGTGGGCCGCCCCGAAGGCGTCGTTCACGTAAAGGTCGGCGAGGGAGGCGAGCCTGTCCGCGAAATCTGGGGCGTTCTCCGTCTCCCCCGCGTAGAACCGGCTGTTCTCCAGCAAGACGACACCCCGACCATCCCAGTCGTTCAGGGCTTCTTCAACCTCGGGCCCAACGGCCGCGTCGAGCTTAGTCACCGGCTCGTCGAGCAGCTCCCCGAGCCGCGTCGCAACAGGGTCCATGACGTAATTCGGGTCGGGGGCCCCCTTCGGCCGGCCGAGGTGGGAGATCAAAAGCGGACGGGCCCCCTCCGAGAGGAGGAGTCGGATCGTCGGCAAAGCCCGACGGATACGGGTATCGTCCGTGACCGTACCATCCTTCACGGGCACGTTGAAGTCCACGCGAACCAGAACCCGCTTGCCTCTAACATCGAGGTCCCTGACGCTCCGTTTGTTCATTCGGCCTCCCTCCGGTCGGCGCTGTCAGCTCTCAGCCATCAGCTGTCAGCTTTTTCAGGGGTAGGCTTTGCCGCCCTGGGTTCTTCCAACGTCTCCGGGAATTGCGTATCCGCCAGAGGACGCGGCCGGGCCGCTCAAGCGGAAGCCGGCCGCGTCCCGAACTGTTTTGCTGAAAGCTATTTGCTGACAGCTGAAAGCTTCCTAGAGCCTTTCGCCCATGTAGGCGGCGAGGTCGCACGTCCTGTTGGAGTAGCCCCACTCGTTGTCGTACCAGCCGAGCACCTTGACGGTATTGCCGTTGGACATGGTGAGCTGCGAGTCGAAGATGCACGAGGCCGGGTTGCCCACGATATCGCTGGAGACCAGCGGCGCCTCGGAGTACTCGAGGACGCCGGAGAGCGCGCCTTCGGCCGCCTCCTTGAACGCGGCGTTCACGTCCTCGGCGGACGCTTCGTTGGAGATACGGGCGACAAAGTCGGTTATGGAGCCGTCGGGAACGGGGACGCGCATGGACATCCCGTCCACCTTGCCCTGCAGCTCGGGATAGATCACACCGGCCGTCCGCGCCGCACCGGTCGAGGTCGGCACGATGTTGCTTGGCGCCGAGCGGGCCCGCCTCGGGTCCTTGTGGGCTGCATCGAGCAGGCTCTGGTCGTTGGTATAGGCGTGTACGGTGGTCATGTAGCCGGACTCAATCCCGAAGTTGTCCTGGAGCACCTTCACCATGGGGATGATGCAGTTGGTGGTGCAGGAGGCGTTGGAGACGATCTCGTGCTGCTCTGGATCGTAATCCTCGTGGTTGACCTCGTAGACGAACGTGGCGTCAACGCCCTTGCCCGGGGCCGAGATAATGACCTTCTTCGCCCCGCCCTCGATGTGGGCGGCGGCCCCATCCCGGCTGGTAAAGACGCCCGTGGACTCGACCACGATATCGGCGCCAACATCTCCCCAGGGGATCTCGGCCGGGTCGCGCTCGGCGAAGGTCTTGATCTCGTGGTCCCCGACGCGCAGCACATCGCCGTCGTACGAGACGTCCTCAGGCCAGATGCCGTGCGTCGAGTCGTGCTTGAACAGGTTGGCCAGGCTATCGAAGGGCATCAGGTCGTTGGCCGCCACCACCTCGATGTCCCCACGGTCCATCGCGGCCTTGGTGAACAGCATCCCGATCCGCCCGAAACCGTTTACTCCTACTCGTACCGCCATTATTTTCTCCTCACTTCTACGCCTGCAACCCGTTCATTGTGCCCATATTCGCCGGGTTCTTAACAGAAGGGAAGAGCTTATCAGCAACCCGGCGATCTGTCACCGGACGCCGCACCCCACGCCTCCTCGAACTCCTGCGCGGTGACCTGCCAGACACGTACGTTATCTTCGGTGTTCAACTCTTCCAGAGGCGGCACGGGCTGGTCGGGAAGCGCCGTGGGATCACGCTCCAGAACTTTCGCACTGGCCCTTATCATCCTGCCATCCTTGAAGACTTC
>DASUPX010000279.1:0-12183 GCA_036280905.1 Rubrobacter sp.
CGGTCTTCGATCCCCTCCAGCCGGTACAGGTCCATGTGGTTTACGACCACACGACGTCCGTCAACCAGCCCCTCGTAGCCGCGGGCGAGCTGGTAGGTCGGGCTGGTCACCCTCTCCGTGACGCCAAGGGCGAGGGCCGCGGCGCGTACGAAGGTGGTCTTGCCCGAGCCTACCTCACCGGAGAGCACTACAACGTCGCCAGGTACGAGGGCCCGCGCCACCTTCGACGCCAGCACCTGCAGGGCTGCCTCCTCCAGACCCTCGAACGTCACGAGAACTTCGGGACTCTACCAGAGCCCCGGCTGGACGGGCTCCCGCTCGGCTTCGGGGGAACGGGTGACGTTCAGTGTCTCGTAGCTGGAGGGCCGCTCGGCCTCGAGGAGCTCGGGAAGCCGCGAGAAGTCGGAGATGAAGAGCGCCCGGTCTGCCGGGGTGTAGAGGGCGCGCTGCAGGGAGAGCGTCGGGAACACGTAGCGCCCGTCCACGGGAACGGCCCGGCCCCTGATGCGCGAGACGGACTCTTTCTTGCCCGTGAGCACCCGGCTCGGCAGGTCGCCCAGGGCCACGACGACCTTCGGGTCGACGGCCTCGAGCTGGGCGACGAGGTAGGGCCGGCAGGAGCTCACCTCGGAAGGCTTGGGAGACCGCGGCGGAGACCCGGGCGGCCTGCACTTGTTCAGCGTGGTCAGGTAGACCCGCTCCCTGGCGAACCCCAGAGACTCGAGCAAACGGTCAAGTAGCAGCCCCGAAGCCCCCTGAAAGGGCCTACCCTCCCTGTCCTCGTTGAAGCCAGGGGCCTCGCCTACCACGAACAGGGCGGCGTTGAGGGGGCCCTCACCGAAGACGACCTGCGTCCTGGAGTGGCAGAGCCCGCACTTCGAGCAGCCCATGGCCTCCTTCTGGGCCTCCACAAACTCCAAGCCCTAGAACTCCTCGCTCTCAGGCAGGACGAAGCTCAGTATCAGGTAGGCCGCGAAGGCGAGCACCGTGCTCGGGCCAGGGATGATGATGGCGAGCAGCACGGTGATGAGCCGCACGACGTTTGGGTTCCACCCGTACGTGTGGGCCACGCCGCCGCAGACGCCCCGGATCCAACGGTCACTCCTCGACCTCTCGATGTTCAAGCCGTTGCCTCCTCTTCGCTATCATCGCGATTCTACACGACGGCGGTTCGTCCAGGAGGAGATGATCCCTGGCGTTCTAGCGGCGGCGGCGGGATTTCTTGCGGCTCGTGTTGGGGTTGGGGCGGCCCCTTAGCGGGGAGGCGTCGGCCCCTACGTCGCCCCCGTTCTGGGATGGCTTGCCCGGTCTGCTCTGTTTGCCAGCCCCGCCCGTGCGGCGTTCCCTGCTGCGTTCTATCAGGGCGTAGACAAACGTGAAGATGAAGAAGAATATAACGGCGTTTACGAGCAGGCTGATGATCTGGGACCTGTCGTCCAGGCTGAAGCTGGAGCCGGGAAAGGCGACACCCAGCACGTAGAGCAACCCGAGGTAGATCACTATGACGACCGCCGACCGTCTGGCGGCTGATTTCCACTTAAGTCCTTCGAACATTCCGGTAGCTCCTCTCGACGCGTCGGGGGTTTATCCCCGTAGTGATTTCGTAGTTTATCGTGCCGGACCGCGAGCCGAGCTCTTCGGCGCCGACGCGCCCGACACCCTGGGTGCCGAGCAGCACGACCTCGTCCCCGACCTCGACGGCGTCATCTACGCCGAAGACGCAGGCGTCCATCGTAACCCTTCCCAGGAGCGGACGCCTGCGGCCCCTGATGAGGGCCTCTGCCTTTCCGGATAGCGCCCGCCTGTATCCCTCTGCGTACCCCACGGGCACCGTGGCCGCGAGCATCGGCGCCCCCGCCCTGAAGGTCATTCCGTAGGACACACCGTCTCCCGAGGCAAGCCTCCGCACGGAGGCAACGTAGCTCGTGAGCGACATCGCGGGCCGCAGGTTCTCCGAGGCCGCGTCTCCCTCATCTCCGGCGGGGTGCAGGCCGTAGAGTGCGACACCGGGCCGGACGAGGTCGTAGTGGGAGCGGGGGTGCCAGAGCGTGGCTGCCGAGTTCGCCGCGTGCACGAGGACCCGGCCGAAAGGCTGCGCAGAGAGGACGGAGTCGAAGCAGTCGATCTGACGCTTCGTCTCCTGATCGTCGGAGTCGGCGCAGGCGAGGTGCGTGTAAACGCCGGCGAGTTGCGGGCCGAGAATCTTGCGCGCTTCTCCTACCTCCTTGGGCTCGACACCCCACCGGTTCATCCCCGTGTTCACCTTGAGGTGGACGGTGAGGTCGGGGTGGGCCGAGATCCGCCTCGCACTCGGGATGGAGTGGGCAGTGACGGCCAGCCGATGTTTCGCCGCGAGCGGTAGTCTGTCCGGAAGCAGATCGGTAAAGACCAGGATCGGGGCTTCGAGGCCGGCGCGCCGCAGTTCGGCCCCCTCCTCGACGGTGGCGACGGCGAGGGAGTCAGCCCCGGCTTCCACACACGCGAGGGCTACCTCGGTGGCACCGTGACCATAGGCGTCCGCCTTCACGACGGCCATCAGGCGCGAGTCTCTCGCCCTGCGCCGGAGGGTCCCCACGTTGTGGCGCACGGCCTCGAGGTCTATCTCGGCCCTGGTATGATCCGATCTCTGCGCTCCGGTATCCGCCGGGTGCACGTGCAAGCCTTACTTTTTGGTTTTCCGGCTCTGAAGGTTCGGAACACGGGTCCAGGTTCCGAAAACGTTCTGGCTGGCCAACGGAAACCGCCCCCTTCTCTAGCTTCACCCGAGATTAACGCACAAAGGCAATGCCCGCGCTTGGCCTATTTGCTAGACCAGAAGCGCAAAAAGGAGTGAAGATAAGAGGTAGAGCCTGGTGAGCTCGCCCCGCCCGGGATGCCGTTGCCTTGCGGGTCCTTCTCGGGTTCTGGACTCACCCTGGATTCGAGAAGCCGGTCCATCTCCCCGTCAGGCATTGGTCTGGCGAGGTGGTAGCCCTGAACCATGTCGCAGCCCATGCTCCTGAAATGCTCCAGTTGCTCGGGGCTTTCGACCCCTTCTCCCACGGCCTCCAGCCCGAGCGCGTGGGCCAGCGAGATTATCGCCTCCACGATCACTCGTGCTTTGGAGTTCGTGCCGAGGGACCGTGCGAATGAACCGTCTATCTTCACGAAATCTACGGGCAGTTGCATCAGGTAGGTCAGGGAGGAGTAGTCGCTGCCGAAATCGTCCAGGGATACCCTGACCCCAAGTTCCTTCAGCTCCTTCAAGAGGGCTGTGCTCGTCTCCATGTTCTCCATCAGGGCGCTCTCGGTAATCTCAAGGACCAGGTTCCTCGCCTCGATCCCACTCTCCTCGAGCGCGGATCGGACATCGTGCAGGAGGTCCGGATATCTGAGTTGTCCGGCCGAGACGTTTACGCAGGCGACCAGGGGCCTAGCCCGGGGATACCGCTCCTGCCACCGGGCCAACTGGCGACAGGTTTCCCCGATAACCCACCTCCCGATGACGGCGATCAGGCCAGTCTCCTCGGCCACGGGGATGAAGCTGCCCGGCATCTGGAGGCCCCTCTGTGGGTGTTGCCAGCGCAGCAGGGCCTCGACCATAGCGATGGTGTCGTCCTCCAGGCGGATCTTGGGCTGGAAGTAGAGGTGGAACTCATCGCGCCCGATGGCGTTCCTGAGGTCGTTCTCAAGGCCGAGGCGGCTTAGAACCTTCTCGTGCATGGCAGGGTCGAATACCCTGAAGCCTGCATGCTCTTCCTTGGCCAGGTACATGGCCGTGTCGGCATCCCTGAGTAGATCCTCAGGGCTCGTGGTCCTGTCCGTGCTAAGGGCGACGCCTATGCTAGCGTTGACGAAGAGCTTGCGCTCCTCGACCACGAACGGCTGCTCGAGGCTCTCGGTGATCCGACATGCCACCCTGGTGGCGTCGTCGCTTCGCGTCACCTCCTCAAGCAAGACCGCGAACTCGTCGCCCCCGAAGCGGGCCAGGGTATCTTCTGGGCGCAGGCGCCACCTGAGGCGATTGCCTATGGCGACCAGCAGCAGGTCACCCGTTTCGTGCCCGAGGGAGTCGTTGACGACCTTGAAACCGTCCAGGTCTATGAACAGCACGGCGACCTTGTGTCCGGAGCGCCGCGCCCGCCCGAGCGCCGTTACGAGGCGCTCCACGAACAGCTGCCGGTTGGGAAACCCGGTGAGCTGGTCGTGAAAAGCCCGGCGCTTGAGTTCCTCTTCCAACTCCTTGGACTTCGTGACGTCCGTCAGGATGCCCTGCCAGTAGAGCGGCTCCCCGTGTTCGTTTCGGACGAGGAGCGCCTCGTCCTTCACCCAGACTACCTCGCCGTCCGAGGAGATGACGCGGTACTCCATGGAGAACGGCTCCCCTGTCTCATCGACACGTTCATCCTCGGCCATCACCGCCCCGAGGTCTTTCGGATGGATCACCCTGCTCCAGAAGCCCGGATCATCCATGAACCGACCAACGGGATAACCCAGGATCTCCTCGATCCTGGGGCTCATGTACGTTACGTGGTAGGTGGAGGAACCCTTTTCGCCCGGCTCCTCGATGTAGGGGACGACGGGTATACGCTCGGCCAGCCGGCGGTACCTCTCCTCCGCCGTCCGTCGGGCCGTCACGTCGCGGGAGTTGACGACGTAGCCGCCCACCTCCGGGTCGGCCAGCATGTTGGATCCCACCGACTCGATCCAACGCCAGGAGCCATCTTTGTGGCGGAACCTGTACTCCACCGATGGACGCCTGAGGTGGTCCTTGAGGCCCTCGGCGAACGCCATCTCCACCTTGCTGAGATCCCCGGGATGCACGTACTCGAAGACGCTGTCACCCACCGTCTCCTCCTGGCCGTAGCCTAGGATGCGCTCGACGGAAGGGCTCTGGTAGCGGATGGTGCCCGTGACGCTCATGAGCGTGATCAGATCCGAGGAGTTCTGGGTAAGAGCCCGGAAGCGCCGCTCGCTCCGCCTGAGCCCCTCGACGGCCTCCTTCTGCTCGGTGATGTCAAGGATGACGCCCTGCCAGTAGAGCGGATTCCCCGCCTCATCCTCGACCAGCACGGCCTCCTCACGCACCCACACCACCGACCCATCCCTGGCCAGCAGCCGGTACTCCTCATCGAACAGCTCGCCCCTGATCTCGAAACGCTCGTCGGCCCGCAGGATACGCGCCTCGTCCTCGGGATGAAGTCGCTTGGCCCACAGCTTTTCGACCCGCCACTCTTCCGGGCTATAGCCGAGCAACTCCTCTATCTGGGGGCTGGTGTAGACCGAAGTATCAGAATCATCGGCCCTGTCTATGTAGGTTACGATAGGTATCTGCTCGACGAGGGTACGATAACGTGCCTCCGCCTCTTTGAGCGCCTCCTCGGTCTGCTTCCGCTCGGTCACGTCCCGCGAGTTGACCATCACCCCTCCCACCGCGGGGTCGTCGACCAGGTAGGTGCCAACGCTCTCCAACCAGCGCCAGGTGCCATCAACGCGTCGGAAACGATACTCTGTCGGTCCGGTCTTCCTGCCGCCCTTCGAGGCAATTTCGTCCCACTCTTTGGAGAAGCGGGGCAGATCCTCAGGATGTACGTGGTCCAGCACGTTCATGGTGCCGACCATCTCCGCGGGGTCGTAGCCCAGCGCTCGCTCCCAGGCTGGGTTCGCGAACATCAGGGTACCGAGTTCGTCTACTATCGTGACGATGTCCAGGGAGTCTTGCAGGACTGAGCGTAGCCACCATCCCATTTCGCCGGGACCGTAGGAACGTGGGGCGCGAATTTGTTCTGGCCCTCCTTTCGGCAGCCCGGCCACCTCTCTTGGGAGAGGCCCGTAGGCTTTGCGCCCCCGCCTCGCAGCGGGTTTGCCCTTTCGTAGACGGCTACGTAATGTTAGATGCGTCCCCCTCCGCGAATAAATACGCCTCGCGGAACGCCTGGAGCGTTCTTACGTGTGAACAAACCCGCCTTTCATCCCCACTGGGGCCTGAGCACGTGCAGTACCAGTATATCCATGCGCGTGACAACGCCGCGCAGGTCACCATCTTCGGTGACGGGTAGCACCTTGACCCCCTTCTCCGCCATCAGGGTGGAGGCCTCCGCCAGCGTGGCGTTCGGGCGGATCATGATCACCTCTTTCGTCATGACCTCGTCGACGGTGACGCCGGCGCTCTTCATTGCTTCTTCGCGGTACTCGTCCCAATTACCGAGCGGTATCATGCCGCCGAGGATGTCCAGAAAGCCGGGCGCCTTCACGTCTGCGTCCCTGAAGATGAGGTCACCCTCCGTAATGATGCCTACAAGTTTGCCGCCATCGACGACGGGTGCGCCCGAGATGCCGGTCTCGGCGAAGAGCTTGATGGCAGACTCCACCGTGTCGCCGGGGCCAAGCGTGGGCCATTCCTTGTGAAAGATCTCGTCCACCCTCATGTTCCTTATATCCTGCTGATCCACTCTATCCCCCTGATCGTCTCGACCTGACACCATTCGACCGGCCAGAAGAACCCCCGGTCAAGGTTTCCATTCCCTCCGCACGGCCTCGACCCCGACCGCCCGTCCCGCATCGAACTCGACGAGCGCGGCGTTGAACGACACGGGACCGTGGTTGGCAACCGAGATACCGCGCCAGCCCCCGAGGAACAGCGCGAGAAAGTCGTCTCGCTCGAACCCGATTATGCTGTCCCTACAGCCGGTCATGCCCACGTCGGTCACGTAGGCCGTTCCGCCGGGCAAGACGGAGAGGTCGGCGGTTGGCACGTGCGTGTGGGTCCCAAGCACGGCCTGCACCCTACCGTCGAGGTAGTGGGCGAGCGCCAGCTTCTCGCTCGTGGCCTCGGCGTGGGAGTCGACGAGCACGAGGTCGGCGCCGTCTTCCCGCAGGGCGGCAACGGCCCGGTTCGCGGCCTCGAAGGGCGAGGTCTTTGTCCTCTCCACGAACACGCGCCCCAGCACGTTGGTTACGCCCACCGTTACGCCTCCGGCCTGGAAGAGCCCCCCTCCCAGCCCGGGGTCTTTCTCTCCGAAGTTGGCGGGGCGGACTACCCTGCTCTCCTCTTCGAAGAACTGCCTGTAGCCTTCTGCGTCGAAAGCGTGGTTTCCGAGGGTCAGGAAGTCGGCGACGGAGAGCAGAGAGGAGCCGCTCTCGCGCGTGATCCCCCGTCCCGTTGGCGCCGAGTTCTCGGCGTTGACGACGACCGCGTCGAGGGCCAGCTCTTCACGCAACCGCGGAACGAGGTCCAGGACGGCGGCGCATCCCGCGGGCCCGACAACGTCCCCGACGAAGAGCAGCCTGAAGCTCAGAGCAGCTCTCCCACGGCCCGCGGAAGGTGATCCAGCAGGTCGGTTGCCACCATGCTCTCCCCCGGCCAGCCCGTCTCATCCGCCCAGAGCTCCGCCGCCCGACCGTGCGCCCAGGCGCCGGCCCTGGCGGCCTCGTAAGCACCCATCCCACGGGAGAGAAGCGCCCCGATCACGCCGGACAGAACGTCCCCCGTCCCAGCCGTGGCTAGCGCGACGTCACCGGTCGGGTTGACCGCGGCGTTCTGGCCATCCACGATGAGCGTGTCCGAGCCTTTGAGCAGAACGCAGCAATCGTTCTCCCCGGCCGCCGTGCGGGCCGAATCGAGCCTGCGGGCCGATACCTCTCTGGCGCCGGATCCCAGCATTCGTCCCAGCTCCCCCGCGTGAGGCGTCACGACCGTAGGCTTGCTTCGTTCTGCGATCACGCCGGTGCCGGCGAGGTTGGT
The DNA here is from genome assembly GCA_036280905.1 of Rubrobacter sp. Classification (GTDB taxonomy): domain Bacteria; phylum Actinomycetota; class Rubrobacteria; order Rubrobacterales; family Rubrobacteraceae; genus Rubrobacter_D. The sequence goes on from DASUPX010000279.1 coordinate 7,724, forward strand.
GATGGCATCGGCGTCGAGCAGGACGGGAACCTCGACCTCACGGAGGATGCCCTCCACGAGGCGCCTGCCATCGTCCCCCGTACCAGTTCCCGGACCGATCACGAGCGCGGAGGCCCTACCCGCATGGCCGATCACCTCTTCCAGGGCGCTCGAACCCATGAAACCCCCGTCGTCCTCGGCGACGCCGTAGACGAGCGCCTCGGTCAGGGCGATGTCGACCGCGGGGGCCGCACCACTGGAGGTTGCGAGGAAGACGATGCCACACCCCGTTCTCTGGGCACCGCGTACCACCATAATCGGGGCCCCCGTCATGCCACGGGAGCCCGCGACCACGAGCAAGGCGCCTGCCGAGTACTTGTGTGCAGGCTCCGTCGTACGCGGTATGGAGCCCCGCAGGGAGGCCGCGTCCGACCAGATCAGGGAGGACGGCAGGTCCGCTTCAGGCGGGATGCCGATATCCACGGCGATCACCTCGCCCGCGTGCTCCAGGCCGGGGGAGATCACACAACCCACCTTGGCCGCGTGCGCGCAGACCGTCAGGTCGGCTAGAACGGCCGCCCCCTTCACCTCGCCCGTCGAACCGTCTAGCCCGGAGGGCACGTCGACGGCAAGCACCGGGGCTTCGGCGGAGTTCATCCGCCCGATGATCCCGGCCTCTCTCTCCCTCACCTCGCCCGAGAACCCCGTCCCGAGCAGGGCGTCCACGATGAGGTCAGCCGCTTCCAACTCCGCGTCCAGGTGCTCTTCGGAGATGAGCTTCACGCCGAGGTTGCGAAGCGTTTCGAGGTTGGTCGCGGGGTCTCCCTGGTACTCGCTCCTGGTCGCGAGGACCGCCACTTCCACGCCAGAGCGGTAGAGCTCGCGGGCGATAACGAAGCCGTCCCCGCCGTTGTTACCCCCGCCCGAGACGACCACGGCGCTTCGCGGGGCGAAGCGTTTCAGGGCGACGTGGGCCATGGCGGCGCCGGCCCGTTCCATCAGGACGCCGCCGGGGATGCCTAGTTCCTGGGCCCCCGCGTCGGCGCGGGACATCTCTTCCGCGGTGTAGAGCTTCAACCCGAGAGCTGCTCTTTGCGCACGATGCAGACGGCCACGGCGGAGAGCTCGGAGTGGGTTATGGAGATATGGAGGTCTTCCTCGCGCACGCCCACCATGTCGGCGAAGCGCCTTATCTTGTCCCCCGTAATGCGGACGGTCGGGGCCTGCCTGGGAAGCCGCACCACCTCGATGCCGTTCCACTGGATCAGGCCGCACCCAAGGGCCTTGGTCACGGCCTCCTTGGCGGCCCAGCGTCCCGCGAAGTGGCGCTCTGCGAAGCGGTATTTCTCGCAGTAGGCGATCTCGGCCTCCGTGAAGAGGCGGCGGCGGATTTTGGGGGTCCGCTCGAGGGCGAACTGCATCCGCTCGACGTCGACGACGTCTACCCCGATCCCTGGTACGACGAATCCTTCCACGGCGCATATGTTACGGCAGAATGGCCCAGGACAAAAGGGCTATAGTATCGGAATGGACGCTGTGATCATCGGGAACCCGAACTCGGGGCGGGCTGGGGACGCGGGTTACCTGGAGCGTTTCGCGGAGATTCTGCGCTCAGGAGGCATCTCGGTAGAGGTGCTCAACACCGAGCATCCCAACCACGCCACCGAGCTCGCGGCCCGCGCCGGCGATCGCCTGGTGGTGGCCGCGGGCGGCGACGGGACGGTGAACGAGGTCCTGAACGGGCTGTCCGAGGGGGCCACGTTGGCCATCCTGCCGCTCGGCACGGCGAACGTGCTGGCCAGAGAGCTGGGCCTGCCGCTGGACGGGGAGGCCGCCTGCCGGCGCATCCTGGAGGGAGAGGTCTCCCGGGTTGACTTCGGCGTCGCCACGGACGCAAACGGTGTGGAGCGCCGCTTCGCCTGCATGGCCGGCATCGGCTTCGACGCGCAGGTGGTAGGCACCGTGACACCGCGCCTCAAGCGCATCCTGCGCGGGCTGGCCTTCGCCCTGACAGCGTTCAGGGTGTTCTTCGAGAACAGGTTCCCCAAACTGGAGATAGTAGACGGGGACGAGGTCCACGTCGCGAGGTTCGCTATCGTCGCCAACGGCCACTACTACGGCGGGGATTACAGGGTGACCGGCCCCGGCCTGCTGACCAGGGGCGAGTTCGAGACCGTGATGGTCGAACGCGTAAGCATCCTCTTGAGGCCCGACGTATTCACCTGGATCATGGCCCGCAAGCCCCTGAACCGCGCGACAAAGTCGTTTACCTCCAAAGAGGTGATCGCCAGGTCTCCCGGCGCGAAGGTTCCCGTGCAAATCGACGGCGAGCTCTGGGGAGAACTGCCCATGTCGTTCCGCATCGAGCCAGGCGCCCTGAAGGTGATCAGGTAGCCAGGCAGCACGCCGGGGACCGCGCCGCAGGGACTACTTCACCCTCGCCAAGCGTAACGGGCTAATCGACCACGAGCACGGCGGATCCCTGCAGGCGGCCGTTGCGCAGGGCGTCCAGGGCCTCGTTGGCCTGTTCCAGGGGGAACGGGGTGACGCTGGTCTGGACGGGCACTTCGGGCGCGAGGTCCAGAAACTCCTGCCCGTCCTGTCTGGTCAGGTTGGCCACGGAGCGTATCGAGCGCTCTTGCCAGAGAAGGTGGTCGTAGGAGAACGAGGGGATGTCGCTCATGTGTATGCCGGCGCAGACGACGGTTCCACCCCTGGCCAGGGTTCCTAGCGCCGCCGGGACCAGTGATCCTACAGGGGCGAAGATTATCGCAGCGTCCAGTTCCTCCGGCGGCCTCTCTTCCGAGCTTCCGGCCCACTCGGCACCGAGGTCTCTTGCGGCCTGCTGGGTCTCCGTGTCGTTCGGGCTGGTGAAGGCGAAGACGCGCCGGCCCTGATGAACCGCCACCTGGATGATGAGATGGGCCGAGGCGCCGAAACCGTAGAGGCCAAGCCTCTCAGCGTCACCGGCGAAGCGCAGGGAACGGTACCCGATCAGGCCGGCGCACAACAGCGGCGCGGCCTGCAGGTCGTGATAGGAACCAGGGATGCGGAGGCAAAAACGAGCGTCGGCGACCGTGTACTCAGCGTAGCCGCCATCGATCTGGTACCCGGTAAACCTGGCATTCTCACAGAGGTTCTCGCGTCCGGAGCGGCAGTAGCGGCACGTACCGTCGGTCCACCCCAGCCACGGCACCCCCACCCTGTCTCCCAACCTGAAACCACCGACGTTGCCGCCGATCTTATCCACGGTGCCGACGATCTGGTGGCCAAGGATCAGGGGCAGCGTAGGGTCGGGCAACTCCCCGTCGACTACGTGAAGATCCGTCCTGCAAACGGCGCAGGCGTGTACCCTTAGTCGCACCTGACCTTCCTCCGGCTCGGGAACGGCCACCTCCACAGCCCTCAGCGGCTCTCCTGCTGTCTCAAGGATCATCGCCCGCACGAGGTCACCCCCAGAAAACGCCCGCGTCGTCTCTCATCCTCGACGGCCCCCACGCAGGGTACCGAGGATGGGTGACCCGGCGCCGATCAGGAACCCAAGGTCGTACCAGTTTCCGCTCCTTGCCGTGTTGTAGAAGGGGAACTGTTCCCATCCGCCGAACGCGTGCACTACAAGCACGATCCAGGCCGTCAGGCCGTTCCAGATTCCCCAGAGCAAGTCAGCCAACCACATAACGGTCCTCCTCGAGGTCGCCTGCCGGAACTTGTCCCGCTCTCCACATCGTACAGAGTACTGCAAGTCGTCCCGTTTTCGCGGCCACGGCTTCGGTAAACTCGAAAAATGATTGCCAGGGAGACGCCTACCGTTCGTCACGCCGCCCGAGTGGTGCTGCTTGATGAGAGCTGCAGGGTACTACTGGTAAGGTTCGAGTACCAGGAAAGGGTGTGGTGGGCCGCTCCGGGAGGAGGGCTCGAGCGCGCGGAGACGCACGAGCAAGCCGCACGGCGCGAGGTCAGAGAGGAAACCGGCCTGGACCTCACGGATCTCGGACCCTGGATCTGGACCCGGGAGCACGTCTTCCGCTTCGCGGGACACCTCTACAGGCAGAAGGAGCGATATTTCCACGCCACGGTTCCCGACTTCCAACCCGTTCCTACCCTGCTCGACCCAGAGGAAGCCGCTGTGCTGCGAGGGCTCCGGTGGTGGACGCTCCCCGAACTGGAGGTGACGTCGGATGAGATGGCGCCGGCAGAGCTGCCCGCGTTGGTGAGGGAGCTTGTGGAAAACGGTCCTCGGCCGGCACCTTTCGAGGTGGGAGTTTGAGGGGGATTCGCGAAGCATCCCTACATTATTCGACCGTTACGCTCTTGGCGAGGTTGCGGGGTTTGTCCACGTCCAGGCCGCGGTCGGTGGCCACATGATGGGCGAGGAGTTGAAGCGGGACGCTGGCCACCAGGGGGGAGACGAGCTCAGGTGCCTCGGGCACGGGCAGGATCACGTCTGAAATGCGCTGGGCGGCCCTGTCGCCCTCACGGGC